>VYEH01000280.1:0-1036 GCA_009843005.1 Pseudomonadota bacterium
GGTGGAAACCGCAGAAGTGGATGAGCGGCGGTACTTTGAAATGATCAACGCCGCACATGAGGCCAGGGAGGACAAGCTAATCAGTAACGGCAAGCCGGCCCACGCCGTGTACCTGCTCAACAAGTTCTTGGCGAGCGCTGAACGAAGCGTCCGTATATATACAGGTAAGCTGTCAAGGGTCTTTGACGGCGTACTGGCTTACGGAGATCCGGAACTGGCCAGATCCGCCATCCAGTTCCTGCAGAAGGAGAACTCCAGCCTCTCCATCATGATCGCAGAGGACCCCGATGTCGAAGATGGGCAGTCGATCAAAGACCATCCGCTGCTGACCGCCATATCGAAAGCAGCCATCAGGGGCAGCGTGAATGTTTCGCGCGGAAATCCCGATGACCTGGAAGGCTTCAACTACCACTTTATCGTCATGGACGAGGAGGCGGCGCGCGTAGAGTACGACACCGACAAGGTCCAGGCGTTCGTGAACTTCGGTTACGCAGAAACGGGCGCTCGCCTCGCCAGACTGTTCGATGCCTACCAGCGTAACAGTACGCCTCTGCTTTCGTTGCCAGCAGCCTCTTAACCCGAAACAACGGAATTCAGTCTTGTGGAGTGCGCTCATGCCAGCGCGATAGGGATGGTCTTTTCGGCGAACCTGCTGGTGATGGGATGGGCCAGCGTCTACAGACTGTTGGGGACAGAAGAAAAGAGCCTGAAAAAAGCCGCAGACGCCCTCGCCGACAACACGTATTTACAAGAGGAACTGGGCTTGCAGGCGCTTCGACTCACGATTAATGCAACGGGGTCTGTGCGCCGATTCTTGTGGCGAATCGGCCTGATTTCGGGTCTGGCTTCCGCTGTTTACCTGTACAGCCTGGTGTTGCATGGCATCCCTGACCTCGGACTTTGCGAAGGCTGGGGGCAGGCGCTTTTTTTTGCGGCCGCGTATGTCTGCCCGATAGTTATGCTGGGTATGACGGGCATTGGGAGAGTGGTCAACAAAGTAGCCTCGGTGATTAAGGAAAATCTCGAGGAGCAAGCG
>VYEH01000280.1:1046-3638 GCA_009843005.1 Pseudomonadota bacterium
ATCATGGAGCGACTCCATCTACTGGAGCGAAAGATAACCCGCAATCACCACACCGATTAATCGAATGCTCCTTAGACATTTGTTGCAATTCAACGAAGCGGACATACTTTACAAACTGAACAGTCCGGTCAGTTATGACTGACGAATGGACGAACCGGGAGCGAGAGCGTAATGGTAGACCCGACCGGAGCGGCGGATCGGACGATGGAGTATTTGGCGGAGGAATTTCCGGCGTTGTCGAATAGTGCCAGGACATTCGTTCGCGATCATCCGCGAGACGCGCGGCTGGCGGTGGCGGTTGCGTTGGAAGCCGCCGCTGCACAGTACGAGTTGGAATACACCGAAGCGGCCACCGAAGTGCCGGAAGGATTGCAGCCATTCGTCGTTCGCGGAGGCGGCGCCGAGGACATTCTCGGTGTTTCGGAGGCCGCGAAACGGCTTCAAATATCGCGTACCACAGTCTATGACTGGGTCGACAGAAAGACGCTCCTTGCCTGGAAGTCAACCAAGCGCGGGCTCAGCATCCCCGCGGCGCAGATTCTTGGTGCCGGAAAGGTGGTCGTGGGCTTGGCGGAAGTCTCCGACATCATTGGAGACCCCGAACTGGCTTGGGCGTTTCTCAGCCAAGAGTGGCCGTTCGAGGACACCATGACACCGCCTCTGACGATGCTGAAGGCCGGCCGCATCGACGATGTCCTCGGCGCTGCCGCTGGATTCGGCGCTACCTTCGCGTGATCGGGGCTCTCTATTCCCATGAATTCCTCCCCCACCATGCTTCCTTTATTGGGGATTGAGTGAATTATGTACCTTGAGATGCCTATCAGATCATGTGAACCTTGACCTGGTCCGAAGTCTGTTGTCAGGAACGGCGGTCGGAGAATTCAGTGGAGAGAGACGTAACCGAGTGGTTGGGGGGATCGGCACAAGCCGTTGCCGAGAGCTTGGTGGATTTCACCAAGTCCTCGCAGTTCCTGTCTGAAGATTCAAGTCTGGTCCATAAATACGACCAGAAGTGGATCGGAGTATGTGCCGGAGTCGTAAGGGCGGCCGAAGATAACCTGGAAGCGCTTTTACGTTCTCTCGACAGTCAAGGGGTCCCCCGCTCCGATACCGTGGTTCGTTTTATCGAGCGCGAGCAGCGGCCATTGTTCCTGTAGGTCGGGTAGTTGCAGGGACATGAGAAAGGAATACGATTTTTCGGAATCCATCAAGAATCCCTACCTGAACAAAGCCAAGGAGCAGGTCACTATCCACCTCGACAAGGACACCATCGCATACTTCAAGGCTCTCGCAGCGGAAAAAGGCATTCCCTACCAGAGTCTGATCAACCTCTATCTTCGCGAATGCGCGGAGTCAGCTAAAGAACCGGAGATGCGCGTGGACAACATTGGACCATCGTCGAACATCTGGAGTGCCCATGAGCGCGAAAGCTGATCCGTCCACTCGCGTTTGGACCGTGTCCGAGGCCAAGGAGAGGCTATCCGAAATCCTTCATCTGTCCGAACAGGAGGGACCGCAGCGCATCGGTACGTGGCGCCAGTTTGTGGTCGTGCCCGCCGCGGTGTGGGACGCCACGAAGGCGCCTCGCACGCCGCTGGGTCGATGGCTGATCGAGAACATGCCGCGAGGGATCGATTTGGATCCGCCGGACCGCGCATCGAAGCGGGCGGTTCCGTTCAGCTAAGGTGCGACGTTGAGTTTGGCCATACTCTACCATCGGTTAGCGTCCACTCATCGTCAATTCGATCATGTAGCGGGGAATGAAGGTTCGATCAGTAACCGTTGCGCCGCGGATGCGGTCAACACGATACGCCCGTACTTGTCCGTTGTCGTCGCGGGTCCCATACAAGAGTACGTTGCCTTCTGAGCTTCGCCGGAGTGAATACGGTTCGATTAGCCTGCTGGATCGACGACCCTGGAGGGTTTCGTAATCAAGATCGACAAGTAGTCTGTTTGCGGCAGCGAATCGTATCCGGCCCATTGTGTTGACGGGAATCGATGGCATTCGCGGCAACGATTGGGATGCATATATCGGGACCTCGCCAACGCGAGCCCTTACTGGCGCCGTCGCCTGGATTTCGAGTTTCACCTCCAGCCATCTGAAGAAGTTAGGCAACTCTTCCCAGAAAGTCTCGAATGACAGTAACTGCGGAAGCTGGTGATCGAGCATCTGAACCCAAGTTGCTGCAACATCTTCACGAAACGGGAGTAAGTCATCGAGCCTGGGTACGCTGATGTTCTTGAATGCGCATTTCTCGGTGAGAGTCGCTCTGATGTCTTCCCGGGCCGCTTGGGCCTCCGGTCTACGGTAGAGATTGATAATGTCATATAAGTCGCGCGGACGAGTGCGCTCGGCCAGCGCACGGGTTTTCTCCGCAAACACTTCGGGAAAGTCATAAGTAAGCGCGTGGATTCCGTCTGTAGGGCGATCGGAGTAGGGATGGATCACCTCGCGACGCACGGGCTCGCGGACAAGAACTTCGTGTGCCGTGAGATCGACCTTGATGCGGCCCGGGCTGTTCCGCGTATGCTGAAGTGGGTTCCTAAAATAAACTCTGGCTTGGCCACCGGTAATTCCAGCCCGGTTAGTGT
>VYEH01000280.1:3648-4742 GCA_009843005.1 Pseudomonadota bacterium
GTGTAGACCTCGACCCTTAGCTCCTCGGCAGGAACATTGATACCGGTGTTCTGGTATACCCATTCGACGACTGCTGCCAGCACTCGCGACAAGAACTGCTCATCCAGATGTGCTGGATCGCGTAGCGTGAAATCGAGGTCCTCCGAGAATCGATAAGTCTCGAAAAAACACTTTTTCAGGCACGTCCCGCCCTTGAATACCCAGGCGTCTCGAATATCGGGATGATCGTATATTCCAGCCAGCACCCAGCCGATCACGTAATCCTTTTCTATAACGTACGGGTTGAGGCCGGTTTCATTGGCTGCCTCAAGGATTTCGCTTTGATCGATCATTCGTGCGCCCACCTCTCCCAATGCGTGGGGACCCAGGTACCCCACCGGGTGATTAACCTGTCACCAGGATTCTTGGGATCGAGCTGGACGTTTCCTGCCGATTTACCGGCAAAAAGACTCCGTGCGAATTCGCTCAGGCCCATTGCTTCGCCGATGAGGCCGAGTCGCTTGTTGACGGCGCCGCTGGCGAAGCGTTGCGCATAGTCGACCAGCTTGTCCGTCTCGCCTTGCGATGCCCGAACCAAGTTCCGGAAGCACTCCGTTGCGTGCTGTATGCCGCCGCCGATACTTGGCTTGTGGAACATGTCGATTATGGTCTTCTCAGGATCGGATACCGCGACCCGCTGATTGCCGACCCACTCGAATCGCGTTCCAAAATGCCTGTCGCCGCGCATTGAACTCAAAACGAATCGGGTGCCGCCGATAGTGTGATGCTTTCTCCGGATGTTGCCGGCAGTGAGTACGCAAATACTCGAAAAGATCTGTTCCGTCAGGTCCCAATGCTCTGCCGCAGACCAACCCCCTATGTACGCGGTTTCGAACAGGGATGGGACAATGACCCAGGGGTTCTCAAAAACTACGTCGCCTCCAGAGGACTCCAGGGGTACGGCGGCGTATATCCCACGGCGCAGACGGACGACCCACCCCTGAGTCGCCCAGCGCGACAGAATTTTTGATGCATCGACACGCTCGATGCCCAGAACGTCCGCGACGTCGGCCACTGTGAATATCGGGCCGGTGTTTCTGAGCACAAGGCCAAGA
>VYEH01000136.1 GCA_009843005.1 Pseudomonadota bacterium
CCGTCTGGAAGCGGGGTCGCTACTGGAGGCGATCGCTGGTGTAACCCGTGACGGGATGACTTCGCTGGATATGGGGGGCGAGACGCTGCGGGTCCCCGCCCTCGGCGTCGGCGCAGGCACGCCGGTGCACCTTCGCGTTCAGGCCAGGGAGGTGGCGATCGCCCGCGAACGGCCCGAGCGTCTGAGCATTCGGAATGTCCTGCCGGCGAAGCTGGTGAGCATCGAATTCACCGAATCCCCATTCGTCGAATTGCTTCTGGACGTGCACGGCCAGCACCTGCGCTCCCGGGTCACCCGCGAAGCGGTCGTCGATCTCGGCCTGCGAGAGGGTCAGGCGGTCTTCGCGCTGATCAAGAGCGTCGTCTTCGAGGGCCGGTTGCTGAATTGATCCGGGCGTCGCGTCGGACGGTCCGGGCGTTCGTGGCCAGAGTCCCGCTGCATGGGGCGAAACACCGCATCGCCGGACTCGGTGCGACGCGGCACTTTCGCCATGGACTGCCGGCGAAGTACCATGACGATGCGAACCGAGGCTGATCGGCTTCACTGGGAATGGATTGGAAGGTCCGGGACTATGGCGAGTTTTTTGAGGAGAGGATGATGGGTCGAATGGTTGTCGTGCTTCTGGGCGTTGCGGCATCGCTGCAGGCGTATTCCCACCATAGCAATTCGGCGTACCAGGTCACTGAGGTCATCTCCCTGACGGGGACGGTCCAGGAGTGGCGCTGGGTCAATCCGCACACCTGGTTGTTCCTGGTCGTTGAAGACGAGAATGGCGGGCAACAGGAGTGGGCGCTTGAAGGGCGAGCGCCGGGCATACTGGCGCGGGCCGGATGGAGCCCGGAAGCTTTTCAGCCCGGAGAAACGGTCATGGTCTACGGAAGTCCCGCAAAGGACGGCAGCGCCGAGGCGATCATCGCCCGGGTGACGAAGGCCGATGGAACGATCCTGGGCAATTCTCCCAACTACTTTTCCGGTGCTGAAGCTCCTGCTGCACCGACCGTCGCTTCCACCGGCACCACACCGGATTTTTCCGGCGTCTATTATCCGTACCGACCCAACGGAGGGGGAGGAATGGGCGTCGGGTTGGCATCGTCCTCAGATGGCCCGCCACCGCCGCCTACCCGGTCGGCTCCCATCAGTGACGGTTCGCTGGGACGGCTGCCCCACGAGCCGAAGCTCACGCCGGAGTACCTGGCAAGATGGGAAGTCATAGCCGAATCCCTCACAGCCGGGTCCTACGAGTACGACAACAGTCACAACTGCCTGCCTCCGGGCATGCCGTCGATGATGGCCATGCCGTACGGGATGGAAGTGATGCAGAACGAACAGAAGATCACTTTCTTCGGCGAGCATCTGGACGCCTTGCGGCGCGTGTACCTGGACGGGCGCGAACCCTCGGAAGCCGTACTCAACGATCCGACCTACGCCGGCTACTCGACCGGTCGCTGGGAGGGCGACACGCTGGTGGTGGAAACTGTCGCCCTGACCACGAAGTCGTACATCACCGGGAAGTCGCCGCACAGCGACCAGATGACCGTTCAGGAGCGCATCCGGTTCACGGAGCCCGGCATTCTGGAGAACAGCGTCACCGTGCATGACCCGGTGGCCCTGACCGAGCCCTGGGAGGTCGTTTACCGGTACCGGAAGGCTTCATATCCGGATGACGAGTTGCGGGAGTTTGCGTGCGCGGAGGGATTCACCAACCCGCTGAATCACTAGCGGCTCGCGGATCAGGTCCCGCAGTACCGCCTGCAGCCCGTGACGAGAGCCCCGTAGCGGTGCCGGCGCCCGCCCTCACATCAGCAGGTGCGGCAGGAACAGCGTGATCGGCGGGATCAGGATCAGTAGCGCCACACGGACCACGCCCGAGAGCAGGAACGGCATCACGCCGATGAACGTCTCCCGCATGGGCACCTTGGGCGCATGGTGGTTGATGATCAATACGTTGATGCCCACCGGCGGCGTGATCAGGCCCGCCTCCACGACGATCAGCACGACGATGCCGAACCACATCTTCAGGTCCGCCTCCGGCATGGCGAAGTCCAGGCCGGCCATGATGGGCCAGAAGATCGGGATGGTGAGGAAGATCATGGCCAGGCTGTCCATCAGGCAGCCGAGCAACAGGTAGACGACCAGCAGCAGGATCAGGATCACGTAGGGATTCAGGCCGCTGGCGGCGGCGAGCGTGGAGAGCTGGTCCGCCACGCCGGTCAGCGCCATGAAGATATTCAGGAAGCCAGCGCCGAGGAGAATCAGGAAGATCATCCCGGTTGTCTTGGCCGCGTCCTTGACGCAGGAAAAGAATCCCTGCAGATTGAGATTCCCCTTCCACACAGCCAGCACGCCGGCGCCGAACGCGCCCACTGCGGCGCCCTCGGTGGGGTCGAAGATACCGAAGTAGATGCCGCCGATCACCGCCACGAACAACAGCAGGGTGGGCCAGGTATCGAGCAGCGCCTGGAGGCGTTCGGCTGTGCTGGCGCGGGCGCCCACGGGACCCGATTCGGGGAAGATACGGACCCAGATGGCGATCGCTGCCAGGTAGCCGACCAGGCCGATGATGCCGGGGATCAGCGCCGCCTGGAACATTTGCACGATGTTCGCCTGCACGGCGATGGCGTAGATGATCAGTGCGACCGAGGGCGGAATGAGGATCCCGAGGGTGCCGCCCGCGGCCAGTGCGCCGGTGGCCAGGCTGCCCGAGTACCGGTAGCGCTCGAGCTCGGGAATCGCCACACGCGCCATGGTTCCCGCCGTCGCCAGTGACGAACCGCAGATCGCCCCGAAGGCGCCGCAGCCGCCCACCGCGGCCATGGCCACGCCGCCCCGGCGATGGCCCAGGAACACATTCGCAGCGGAAAACAGGGACCGGCTGAGCCCCGACCGGGACGCGAACTCGCCCATGAGCAGGAACATCGGAATCACCGAGAACTCATAGGACGCGAACTGCCAGAAAGCGGCGGTCTTCATGTAGGCGAGCACCGGATCGAATCCGGCCAGCGCCACGTAGCCGCAGATGCCCACGGCGAGCATGGCCAGCGCCACCGGGATACGGATGACGAGCAGGCCGATCAGCACGGCCAGCCCGATGAGCGCCAGTTCGACGCTACTCATCGGCGGCGCTTCCCTGCGGGTCGGCGCTGGCGCTTCCGGACGATCCAGTTCCGGTACTCCCCAGCGTTTCGACGGCGGTGTAGAAGCAGCAGACCGTCAGCAGCGCGAACGAAGCGACGCCGAACGGGTGCACGACCCAGACCGGGAATCCCAGGATCATTGAAATGTCGCCGTTCCTGACCGTGTCCGCCAGGCCGAAGACCGATCGCCAGGCGAACAGCGCGGCGACCACGCCGAACAGCGTGGCGGCAAGCACGTCCATGGCCCGCTGCACGCCCGCCGGCATCCGGGAGATGAAGATATCCACGGCCACGTTGCCCTTCTGCATGTAGCAGTAGGGGAGGAAAAGAAAGATTGCCACGGCCGTACCCAGGGCGACGATCTCGAAGTCCCCCGGAACCGGACTGGAGAACATCGCGCGGCCCAGGATACTGATCACAACCAGTGTCACCATGGCGGCCAGCACGGAGCCGCCGGCAATCGCAAACCAGGCCGAGATCCGGTGCAGTTGTTCGCCAAGGTTCTTCAAGGCCTTGACCTCACAGGATCAGCCGTTGGCCACGGGCTGCTTGTGGTGCCTCGGGAATTGTTCTTCATGAGCGCCATAGACCTTCAACCGCCGAACCCGTAGAGCCTGTGGGGGTTGTCGACCAGTACCTTTTGGCGCTGCGCCGGGTCGGGCATGAACAAGGGTATCAGGTCCACCAGGTCACCGTCGTTGGGCATGTGCTTCCTGATGTTGGGGTGGGGCCAGTCGGTACCCCAAAGAATCCGGTCAGGGCAGACTGCAAGCAGTGCCTGCGCGAAGGGCACTGCGTCAGTGAACGGTGGGCCGGCTGTGGATATCCGCTCGGCGCCACAGATTTTCACCCAGCAATTGTCCCGGCGCGCGGTCTCCACCAGCAGTCGGAACGGCCGTTGCTCCAGGCCGTCGCCGGTGGGCACGCGGCCCATGTGGTCAATGATGAAGGGCACGGGCAATTCGTCCAGCAGAGTACTGAATTCCAACAGGTCCCCGGCATCGAAGTGCAGCACCACGTGCCAGCCCAGGGACTTGATCTGGTTCACGACGCGGTGAAAAACGTTCATGTCCGGGGTGCCGCCCAAGTGCTTGACGAAATTGAACCGTACCCCCCGAACCCCGCCCTCGTGGAGCCGCTCCAGCGCGCGGTCGTCCAGACTGCTGTCCACGTTCGCTACGCCACGGTAGCGCCCGCCACTCTGTGCGATGGCGTCGAGGATCACCGTGTTGTCGACCCCGTGGCAACTGGCATTGACCAGCACCGCGCGTTCAAGCCCCAGAGTCGCCTGCAACTCCCTGAATCGTTCCAGGGGCGCGTCGGGCGGTGTGTATTTCCGCCCCGGGGCATAGGGATAGACCGATCCCGGTCCGAAGATATGGCAATGGGCGTCGCAGGCCCCGGGAGGCGGAACGAAGTCCGGCTTGCGGGTATCGGGCTCCGGGGCTCTGCAGGTGGGAATCGACACGGCGCGCTATGTTACCAACATTCGTAACCGGGAACCTGAGACGCTGGGTCCTGCACGCATTGTCTGTCCGTGGAGCATGCTTGCGCGCTCAAACTCTCCCCGCCATCCATGGCGGGGAGAGTATCGACGGCTCC
>VYEH01000096.1 GCA_009843005.1 Pseudomonadota bacterium
AGCCCGGACCGGTTCGGGCCGGGACCCGCAAATGATCGGAGCCGACGCATATGCATTCCAGTCTTGATACGTTCCGTTCGGTCTGCGAGACTGTCGTGGCCGAATCTTCCGCGCCGTCCCGGATCGTGAGCCGGCTGGCGCCTCACATGCGGTCGCTCATCCAATCCGCGGACCGTTTCCTGAAACCCGTTCATCGGCGCGGGGATCCGGACCGTTACGCCCGCAACCTCATCTTTTCCGATGACAGTGGCCTGCTTTCACTTTTCACGCTGGTCTGGTCGCCGGGACAATGGACCCCGATCCACGATCACGGCACCTGGGGTGTCGTCGGTGTGGTCGAGGGAGTTCTCGAAGAACAGTCCTTCATGCGCGTCGACGCTCAGCCCGACGAGGACCGCGATGAGGGCATCGAGCTCAGTCCGGGCGGCCTAGTTCTGTTGCCGACCGGCGGAGTGTCGACTTTCGTGCCGCAGCCCGACCACATCCACGAAACGGGCGTGGCCACGGACAGCATGCCAGCCCTGAGCTTGCACCTATATGGAAACGAGCTCAACGAGTTCAACGTCTATGACCGCAATTCGGGCACGCGCCAAAGGTGCAGGATCGCCTGCCGGCGAACCTGAAAACGTTCTCGTGAGTACCGGTCGCATCGTGCCCAATTGAGCGCCCGGACAAGAACACCGAAAGTTACCACCATCCCCAGGCTCGACCACGCTCGCAATGTCCATCGCAATCTGGATTTTCGTTTCGGCCCCGATCGTGCTGATCCTCGCCGTCCTGAACATCGCGCCGCTGCGTCGGCGATTCTTGTCGCGCTGGCTGCTGAAGTGGTTCCGCTCGGTGCTTCCGCCGATTTCCGACACCGAGAACGCCGCGATCGAGGCGGGATCGGTCTGGTGGGACCGGGAGCTGTTCACTGGCTGGCCCGACTGGCAGCGGCTGCTCGACAGCCCGGCCGCCGGCCTGACGGACGAGGAGCAGGCGTTTATCGACGGACCGCTGAACGAGTTGTGCGGGATGCTCGACGACTGGCAAATCAACCGCGAGATCGACGATCTGCCCGAACCCGTATGGCAGTACCTCAAGGAGCAGCGGTTTTTCGGCATGAACATCCCGAAGCGCTACGGCGGCCTCGGGTTTTCTCCGCGCGCGCAGTCCGAGGTCGTGATGAAGATCGCCACGAGAAGCGTGACGGCCGCCGTAACCGTCATGGTGCCCAATTCGCTCGGCCCCGGCGAGCTGCTGCTTCATTACGGCACCGCCGCGCAGCGGGACCGCTACCTGCCTCGCCTTGCAACCGGCGAGCACATACCGGCTTTCGCCCTGACCAGCACCTGGGCGGGGTCGGACGCGGCGTCCATGATCGACGAGGGCATCGTCGCCCACGGCGAACACGAGGGACGCAGGGTGCTCGGGCTCAGGCTCAACTGGGACAAGCGATACATCACGCTCGCACCGGTGTGCACAGTCTTGGGGCTGGCCTTCAAGGCCAGGGACCCGGACGGGCTTCTGGGCGAACGGGTGGAACTCGGCATCACCTGCGCGCTGATCCCGACCGATCTGCCCGGTGTCGAGATCGGAGACCGGCACTATCCCGGCATGTCGTTCCAGAACGGCCCGACTCGCGGCGAGGATGTGTTCATCCCCATGGACTTCGTTGTGGGCGGCCGCGAACAGGTCGGGCAGGGCTGGCGCATGCTGATGGATTGCCTTGCCGTCGGACGGGCCATCTCGCTGCCGGCGCTCGGCGTGGCCGCTGGCAAGCTCTGCTGCCACACGACCGGCGCGTACGCTCGCGTGCGCCGCCAGTTCAGGGTACCGATCGGGCGTTTCGAAGGCGTCCAGGAGGCGCTTGCGAGGATCGCCGGGGAGACCTGGCGCATGAACGCCGGGCGAATCGTGACCGCCGATGCGCTCAACCGGGGCGAGAAGCCCTCGATTCTTTCGGCGATCCTCAAGTATCACAACACCGAAGGGATGCGCCGCGTCGTCGGCGATGCCATGGATATTCATGGCGGGCGGGCCGTTTGCGACGGCCCCGCCAACTACCTGCGCTCACTCTACGATTCCGTGCCGTTTGCAATCACGGTGGAAGGCGCGAACATCCTGACTCGCAGCCTGATCATCTTCGGCCAGGGCGCGATTCGCTGCCATCCCTATCTGCTGAGGGAACTGCGCGCGGCGGCGAATGCGGACGAAGCCGAGGGATTGCGGGATTTCGACGCCGCCTTCTTCGCGCATCTCAGCCACACGCTCGGCAACGCCGTGCGAGCGTTCATGCTGGGGATAACCGGCGCGAGGTTTACAGGCGTACCGAATACGGGACTGCCGCCGCGCTACCTCCGGCAAATGACGCGTTTCAGCGCCGCCTTCGCCGTCATCGGCGATGTCGCGATGCTCGTGCTCGCCGGCGATCTCAAGCGGCGGGAGACGCTGTCCGCGCGGCTCGGCGATGTCTTGAGCCACCTTTATCTAGCGTCCGCCGTCGTCAAGCATCACGTCGACAACGGCGCGCCGGAAGCAGACTGCGCCGTGGTCGAGTGGGCCTTGCAGGATTCGCTTGCGAGCATCGAGGAACGACTCGGCGAGTTTCTCGACAACTTTCCCAACGAAATCGCCGGCCGGCTGCTCAAGTGGCTTGTGATGCCGTTCGGACGCGCGCATTTCAGACCCTCCGATTCGCTGGGCCGCCAGGTGGCCGATACTCTGCTCGAGCCCTCGGAGACGCGGGATCGGCTGACCGAGGGCGTCTATTTTGCAAGGGATGAAAACGATCCCGTCGGGGTCCTGGAGCTCGCGCTCGAGGCGGTCGTCGCATCCGATGCGGCCGAGTGCAGGATTCGCAAGGCCTATGGCAGGGATGTCAATGCCGGAAACCTGGAGGAGTTTCTGGGCCGCGGCGTCGCTGAAGGAGTCATCGGCGAGACCGAGGCGGCCGATGTGCGCAGGGCGATGTCGCTTACCGAACGGGTCTTGGCCGTGGATCGTCGCGACCGGCTTGCGCCACCTGGTTGATGGTCGACTTGGCCGTCGGGGCAACCTCTCGCGATAGCACTTCTGGCGTACGGACGGCTCGAACCAGCGCGAACACTTGCTCGCGGAACTCCGGCGCATGGGATCTCCTCGTTTGCGGCATCGTGGACACCCTTTACGGTAGGGCTCAGGTGTCTACGAATTCGGGTGAAGACCAGACACAGGATGGGGAGTTATTCGTGCTTCTGCCAGATGAAGCGGAGTGCTAAAGCGAAGATGCCGTTCAGCCTAATCGCGGACGGTGTTTATCGTTCAGCAGCGTTAAACTGGCAGAACGCGTGCAAGGGAAAATAGTCCTTTAAAGTAACAAATAGTTACAGCCCGCTGTGCATTGTCCGCAGACACTCGCCGCCAACCATATGCAGCGGCCCAGACAGCGGCTCTGATCGCGACCTTCGACTCGTATTCGAATCAGAAACAAAGCCGAAAACATCATTGGCGATAGTGTGGGCACTTGATTCATCGAACAAATGCTTGTTGAAAACCAAACCGAGAATTCTCTCGTTTTGAACTGTCCAAGAAACGAGTGGCTAGTCAAAGGTGATCTGTCAAAATCTCCAGGTGTGACGTTGGCAATCGCGACCGCCAACTGACCAGTCAACTAGGCGAAGCTCGATAGAGATGGCCAGCGAAGTAAGAGTGTACAGGTGCAATAATCGAATGGAGGTATTCGGACATGAGAGACGTGAAGGAAGGTCTCGACGCGGTGTTGGCGCAGAGCCAATTCGATCTGGGGCGTTTTGAGCAGAGGCCCGAGGGGCGGACTCTTGTGTACCGTGGGAGTAAAGATGAGAGCGTTCCACCGGATGTGCTGAAGGACCTGGCGGCGAGTCGGTGCTGGGACGACGAGGAGGCCGCTCGGGCGAGGCACGCCAAACTCGTTGTTCCAGAAGTCGCGTTCGACGAGTGGAGTTCGAGCGTCGAAAAATGGCTTGAGGATTACGTAAACCGGGAGACCGACTCGATCGGGCACGCATTCCCCATGGAGTCAGGTAAGCACTCGTATGCGAGATTCGAAGCACAAGGGGCGATGAGTGAGTGCTACGTTTCGTCGGTTGACGACTTTGCGAGGGTACTCGTTCGCGGAGCGGCCATTATGGGCAGCGCGAGACTTGTCGGGATGCTTAGCGGTTGGTTGGCAGGTGAAGGGGTAGGCTATCGAACAGCCGCTGTCCTCAACGGACTGTACTTAACCGACAAGCTGGCGCCATTGCCCGGGATCCGGATCGAACCTCTGCCGCGTTCGACGGACGGTGATTTCGGCTCGCTGCCGGTACTGGGCGGACGTTCGATAAAGGACTACCTGGGCCGATCCGTGCTGAGCCTCGAATCGATTGCACGCCCGGCATTCTTTCGTCCGGAGAAAGAAGGGTACGGGTCGAAGGTGCACGCGGAATTCACTTCGGGCGTGGGACTGGACACGGTGTGCCGGGCACTGGCATTGGAGTCCGATACCCCGGTGGATGTGGCCTTTGAGTGGAACGATTATGCGGATATGTCACGTTACTTGAGCCCGGGCAGCAGAAGTACTCGCAGCAGGCGTAGGGGAGGCATCGAACCTTTGGGAGTAGGTAGCTCATTGAGCACCGACTATGCAACCGGGGTAAGTAAGGTCGTGATAGACAATGGAAGCGTGTGCCATCAGTCTAGCCGTCGGATGAAAAGCGCATTTCGTGCGATGGAGAAACAATGAG
>VYEH01000118.1:0-2402 GCA_009843005.1 Pseudomonadota bacterium
GGCGTTGGCTATGACGAGATTCTGGCCCCAGGCCGGACCGCAAATGAGCAGTGTCAAATGACCCATTGCCAGCAATCCGCTTGCCATACGCATGAGGCGTTTCTCCGATGACCGAGTGCCGGCGAAAGTCTATCAGAGAGCGGCCTTGCGACACCGGGCCGACGGTACGGGGCATGCGCCGCCGCTCGGGTGGCTGGACCGACATGCGGTCGGCAGCGACGCCGACGTTACCGGCGAACCGGGTTTAAGCTATGATCGGCGCAGCTCGAAACCGGGTCGGCACGACGATAGCCTGAAGGACTCTTGAATGCGGCCGACGGTCAGAACCGAATTCCCTCAAGGGACAACAAGAAGGGCACAAAGGAGAGTCATATGACCGTTGCCAACGGGAAGTGGGACACAAACTACGAATGGAAAGTCGTCACCTTGCTGGGTATCGGCTTTGGTCTGGTGGGACTGGACCGCTGGATCATCGCACCGCTGTTTCCCACAATGATGGCGGACCTCAACCTGAATCCCGGAGACATCGGTACGCTCGCTGGCGCCCTCGGGCTGATGTGGGGCGTATTCGCCATTTTCGTCGGCCGGCTCGCCGATTCTATCGGCCATCGCAAGATCCTGATACCGGCGCTGTTGGTGTTCTCGCTGATGTCGGGTCTGTCCGGCATGGCTTCCGGACTCGTAGGACTGATCATGATTCGCGCGCTGATGGGCGTTGCCGAAGGTGCGTATACGCCGACCAGCTTCACCGCCGTGGCATCGGCCGCCAAGCCGGAGAGGCGCGGCATATTGCAGGGCGCCCAGCAATGCGGTTTCGCGCTGTTCGGTCTCGCGCTCGGGCCGATCATCGCAACCCAACTCCTGTTGGTGGTGCCTTCCTGGCGATGGGTCTTCTGGATCGTGGCCGTTCCGGGTTTCATCGTCGCGGGACTGCTTTACTACGTACTGAAGGAGCCCGAGGAAACGCAGGGCGCCGCGACCGTCGGCGCCACGCTGACCGCCGAGCAGACTCGCAGCAGTTACATCGAACTGCTCAAGACGCCGAACATTGTGCTGGCGATGCTGTTGCTGTTCTGCACCATGTCGTGCGTATTCGTGTTGAGCGCCATGGTGCCCGTCTACCTGGAAGGCTACATCGGTTTCAGTCCCCAGCAGCAGGGCCTGGTGATGTCTGGTATCGGCTTCGGCGGGTTTATCGGCCAGTTTGGTGTTCCGGGTCTGTCCGACCGCTTCGGGCGCAAGCCCATGACGGTTCTGAGCTTCATAGGCGCGACCATTTCCGTCTGGGTCTTCTTCCAACTGGGCGCCAATCCGTTGGCGCTGTTCCTGTCGATTTTCATGGTGTCGTTCTTCAGCCTGGGTGTGATCGCGCTGATCACCGGACCCATCGCAACGGAAGCGGCGCCGCTGGGACTGGTATCCGCGGCCATCGGCATCGTGGTGGGTTCCGGAGAAATCTTCGGCGGCGGCGTGGCGCCGTACATCGCCGGGGCGATCGCCAACAACTATGGCATCCAGAACGTCGTCTGGGTGGCGCTCGTAGGCGTGGCAGCGGGTATCGTGCTGTCGCTGTTCCTGAAGGAAACGGCGCCCATCAAGCAGGCGGAATGACGGCGGTCGGCCCGGTTCGAGCGGAAACAGTCGGCGAGGACCGGGCCGTCCCCGAGTCGGGCAGATATCACGCTCTAATGGAACCAGCACCAACACGGATATGCGAATGCAACGATTGAATCCCGCCCGTACGGCGGTGGTTGTCATGAGCCTGCTATTGCCTGGCGCGGCGGCAATCGCACAGATCGATCTAACCGGCAACTGGGTTGCGCTCTACCACGAGGACGCACCCGAGCGTCTGCCGGGCCCTGCGCTCGGCGACTACCTGGAATTGCCGATCAACGAGGCAGCCCGCCTGCGGGCCGACAGCTACGACCCGAATCGGATTTCCGCGGTGATGGAGTATCAGTGCCGCCCGCACGGGGGCGACTACTCCATGCGCGGGCTGTCGGTGCCGATGCGCATATGGGAGGAGATCGATCCGGCGACCCAACGCCTGGTGGCGATTCACACGCGAATGGCGTGGATGGAGATGGAGCGGACGATCTACCTGGATGGACGTCCCCATCCGCCCGAATATGCTCTGCACACCTGGCAGGGATTCTCTACGGGCGTTTGGGAGGGCAATACGCTCGTGACGACCACCACCCACTTCAAGCCCTCGTACCTGCGGCGCAATGGCATGCCCAGAAGCGCAAAGGCCACGCTTACCGAGCACTGGATTCGGCACGGCGATTACCTGACCGTGGTGACCTACATCGACGATCCGGCCTTCCTCACCGAACCGCTGGTGCGCAGTTCCAATTGGGTGCTGGAGCCCAATGCGCGCATGATCCCCAACTCATGCACTC
>VYEH01000118.1:2412-3133 GCA_009843005.1 Pseudomonadota bacterium
GGCCCATGAGGTGCCGGTTCCCGAAGGGACCGTGCCTCATTACCTGCCGGGCGAGAATCCGTTTTCGCGCGAATTCTCCGAGTTCTTTGGCGTGCCGTACGAGGCCACGCGGGGCGGAGCGCATACGTTGTATCCGGAATACCGTATGACCATGGGGGACGTACCGACGCCTCCAATGTGCACACGGTATTGTTTCTGCACGGGATTGGGGAATTGCTGAGGGTGATCGGCGCCATGGCTTCAAGGTGGTCCGCAGCGCCAACGGCCGCCGCGGCGATGGCCGCTCTGCTGTCGGCGCCGGCCGTTGCCCAGCAGACTTCCGATGAGGCCGAAGTCCACGTGCTGCCCGTACAGGGCAATGTGTACATGCTCGTCGGCCCGCTCGGCAACACCGCGTTACAGCTCGGTGACGACGGGGTGCTGCTGGTGGATACGCAAACGGCGGAGCTGGCGCCGAAGATTGCCGAGCGCATCCACGAGAGGACCGAATCGCCCGTGCGTTACGTCATCGTCAACACTCATGTACACCCGGATCACACGGGCGGCAACCAGGTCCTGGCCAACATGGGTCATGAGGAAACGGGCGTACGCACGGAGATCATCGCCCACGAAAACGTGCTGATACGCATGTCCGCGCCTCCCGATGAGAACGCTGCGGAGACTCGGCTCTCGCCTGAAGGGTGGCCGACAGCGGCGTATTTCCCACCTCACAGGGAGATAC
>VYEH01000118.1:3143-4723 GCA_009843005.1 Pseudomonadota bacterium
CCGCTTGAAATACTGCATCAGCCCGCAGCTCATACCGACGGCGACAGCCTGGTATTTTTCCGCCGCTCCGACGTGGTCAGCACCGGGGGCATCTTTACGCCCGAGAGCTATCCGGTCATCGATCTGGCCCGGGGCGGCAGTGTTCAGGGTGTGATCGATGCCCTGAACCGGATCATCCGCATCGCGGTCCCAGAGGACAAACAGGAAGGCGGCACCAAGGTGATACCTGGCCATGGGAGGCTTTGCGAGGAGGCCGACGTGGTCGAATACCGGGACATGGTCACCATCATCCGTGACCGGGTGCAGGCGCTGATCGACGCCGGCATGTCTCTGGAAGAGGTGCAGGCGGCCCGCCCGTCGATGGACTACGACACGGAATACGGGTCGGAGACAGGCGCATGGACAACGGAAATGTTCGTGGAAGCGGTTTACCGGAGTCTCAGCGAATGAGCAGGCTCAGGCAGGTTGACCGCCCCGCGTTGATGTCCATGTTGACAGTGGCGGTTCTGGGTCCCGCAGCGTTTGGTCAGGATGCGGCTTCACAGCGCGAATCGGCGCCCGTTGACCTGACCGGGTACTGGGTGTCGGTGGTCACGGAGGATTGGCGCTGGCGCATGGTCGTGCCGGGCAGGGGCGACTACGCGAGTATCCCGCTGAACCAGGAGGGCATACGCGTGGCCGATCAGTGGGAGCCGGGCGTGGTGATTCCCGGTGAAGAATGCCGCCCATACGGAGCGGCGGCGATCATGCGGGTGCCGGGCCGCATTCACGTGACCTGGGAGGATGACGAAACGCTGCGCATCGATACCGACTCGGGTATGCAGACAAGGTTGTTTCATTTTGACGGCGAACCGCCCGAGGAGCTGGAGCCCGCCTGGCAGGGTTACTCCGCCGCTCGCTGGGAAGCGCCGCCCGGCGGTCAATCGCAGCTCAGGGTTGCCGTGCCTCAAGGCGTTGGCGGTTCCGGCGGCAACCGATCGCAGTGGCGCTCGCTGGAAGTGGTGACGACTAACCTCAGGCCCGGCTATCTGCGCTGGAACGGCGTCCCTTACAGTGCCGACGCGGTTGTACGCGAATACTACGACGTCACTCCAATGCCCAACGGCGACACCTGGCTCATCGTCACGACCATCGTCGATGATCCACTCTATCTCGATATTCCCTACGTGACGAGCACGAACTTCAAGCAGCAGGCGGATGATTCCGGGTGGAATCCGACGCCCTGCACCACGGGTTAAGGAAGTAATTCGTGGGCTATTGCTCCAGGTCGAGCTCGACGGTCACCGTGACTTCGTTGCTCGTCCAGCTCGTGTCGCTCCAGAAGCCTTCGCCCACCCCGAACTGAAGCCGTTCCAGTTCAAACGTGCCCGAGAAGTGTGCCGTGACGCCGCTTCCCGTATCTTCGAATGTAAAGTCCATGGTCACCGGCTGGGTGACGCCTTTGAGCGTAAGCTGACCGTTGGCGCGAAAGCCCGTGTCGGTGGCCTCGATGCTTTCGGATTCAAAGCGCGACTCAGGGTGATTGTTCGGATCGAACCACTCGCGGTCGAGCAACGTCCGGTCCCGTTCACTGTCACCCG
>VYEH01000445.1:0-10172 GCA_009843005.1 Pseudomonadota bacterium
CTCCATAGATGGACGATGCGCCGTCCTTGAGAATTTCGTAGCGGGCGATGGATGACGACGGGATGGCGGTCAGGTCGACCGAGTTGACGGCGCCCCGGACGCCCGAAGGACCCCAACGCTTGCCATTCACCAGTACCAGCGTGCGCTGTTCCCCCAGGCCGCGCAACGCCACCGAACGGGAGCCCGGACCCCCGTCCGTAACGAAGCCAGAGAACGTGTCGTCGATCTGCTGGCCGGTGGCAACTGTGGAATTCTGGAGAATGTCGGCGGTATCCAGCAAGCCCGCCAGTGCCGAAGTTTCACTGGTAATCACGGTGATCGGCGATGCGCTGGTAAATGTATCGCGCCGGATGCGTGAGCCAGTGACCACAACTTCTTCAACGGGGAGAGGTTGCTGGGCGACCGGCGCCTCCTGTTCCTCCTGCTCGTCATCCTGTTGTGCCAAAACGACTGACGTTAGCAGGCTGAAAATTCCAAGAAAAGCGCCAAATCTGGTCAATGAGTGGAGTTTCACGGCTTCCTCCTCGTCTATTTCTGTGTTATCGGCAAATCATACTCCTTATTCCGCAAGCGGAATAGCCATATATAAATGCCTTATGGAAATGCCTGAAAAGCTTTCAAATACGACGGTATCGACGCGCCTTTCGGCGGTTGAAACGGATGCCGGCGGAAGCCGGCTACATGCCGGCCTGCAGCCGCAGGTAGTAGTAGGCGCCCTGCCACGGAATCATCGAATCGGAACGGTAGATTCTGCCGCAACAGGCTTCGAACTCGGCCCGGTCCGGCGTTTCGCCGAAGACGTTCAACCCGCCGAGTGCCACGCTGACCCTGTCGCCTGCGCGCCACGCGGCCTGCAGATCGAAAAGGATTTTGCCGCTGAACCGCTGAATATTGCCGGGATTGTCGAAATTGGCGCTGTTCGCGTGCCGGTAGTCACCGTACCAGTGCGCCCGACCCATGACGTCGAACCGGTCCCACCAGTGGCGCAGCGTGAAAACGCCCTGGAATTTCGATAACGCATTCTCCGTATCGAACACGTCTTCCTCGTTCACGAACGAAAAGGGGTTGCCGTGGCGGTCGATCCTGACGGGAATTTCGGTGACCTCGGTCTCGTTGCGATTCAACGATGCCGAAAACTCGGTGAGCCCTGCGCCGGAATCGATGGCGTAGGTAGCCACCAGGTCGATGCCCCGGGTCCGGGTGTCCAGGTCGTTGTTGAAGAAACTGACCTGGGCGATGGAATTGGCGCCCGCCACGCCCAGCGCCTCAAGCGCAGCGACCTCGTCCGGGCCGATACCGAAGTCGGAGGACAGCACGATCCGGTCCCGCAACTCGATGAAATAGTAATCGACGGATACCGTCAGCCTGCTCAAGGGCGTTGCGGCCAGACCCAGGGTGAACTGGGTCGATTCCTCCGCGTCCAGCGGTTCGGCGCCGAAGAACGCCGATACCGGGTGGGCCGCCGGAAAGATGCCCTCGGCCACGGGCACGCCCGCGTCGTTGATCCGCGTGGAAACGTTGGTGGTGGAGATCTGGCCCGGCGGCGGCGCCCTGAAGCCGGTGCCCGCCGAGGCCCGCAGCGAGGCCGTGTCGTTGAACGCGTAATTCCCCGCCACCTTCCACGAGAAATTGCGGCCGAATCCGGGAAAGTCCTCAAGCCGTCCGGCGATGCCCGCAAGCAGGCGGTCGGTCATGTCCGCCTCTAGGTCGAGATAGACGGCCTTGCTGCCCCGATCGAAGACCGAGGTGAACTCCGGCGAGTAGCCGGGGAAGCCATTGGAGCCCACCGGCAGCGCATTGTTGATGGGATCGCCCGGAATGCATGGCCCGGGGCGCTCCTGCCCGGGAATGCGGCACTCTACGGCCGTCAAATCGTCATCCGGGTCGGCATCCACCTCGGCCCGGGTCACTTCGAAATTGAACGGGTCCACCGAGGCGAACGGGCCGGGCTCGTAGGACGCCGGGTCACCTTCCCGCAATTCGTAACCCTCCTCCCGGTACTCGAAGCCGAACGCGATGTTGAGGGCGCCCACCAGCCGGGTATCCAGCGCGTAACTGAAATCGGCGTTCACGGACCATTCGTCCGTGACCAGGTCTCCCGGGCGAAATTCAGTGGGCGATTCCGGTCCCAGGGACGGGTTCCAGGTGTTGATCAACGTGTACTGGATCTCGTTCTCGCCCGTGCGGGCACTGAGATCCCACAGCAGATCGTTTTGCATGGCGCCCCGGATACCGCCCGTGAGCCCGAGGTCGCTCACCCGGCCGAAAAACCGCGGTGTGAACCCTCCGGGAAACCGGTCGCGGGGATTATGGATGGAACCGTCCGCCAGGCGCACGGGCAACAACAGGGTCAAACCGGGCCGGCGATAGAAGAAGCTGCCGTTGGCATCGTAGTCCCGCCAATTCGCGAAACCGTACGCTTCGCGATTTGTGCCCAGGGGCAGCGCGGCATTGACGAACAGCTTTCGGTCGGTGCGCTCAGGCTCTCCCCAGATCTGTTCCGGATTGCTCAGATTTTCGCGATACCGCGGCGAAGTGTCGTCGGGAATGCCGTCGGCGCCGGCCACCAGGCTGAGCAAACGGCCGTCTTTGTCCCGAAACTCGGTGAACACATCGGGCCCGAACCGGTCCGCGGCCCCGTCTCCGTCCGTATCGGCTTCCACCATCGATGCCTCCAGGGGCGTCAGTCCGGAACCTCCTGGCAGTGCAAGGTCGTATCGGCCACCCCGGCTGGTGCCGCTGCCGCTGGCGTACTCGCCGCTGAAGTTGATGTAGCCCTCTTCGCCGATCCTGAATCCGATGTGGCCGGCCGCCCGATGGTCGTCGCCGCCGTCCGGATACGCGCCCGCGTGGAGCTGTAGGTCCGCCCCCCCCGAGCTCTGCTTCAGGTTGAAATTCATGACGCCGGCGATGGCATCGGAGCCGTACTGTGCCCCGGCGCCGTCCCGCAGCACCTCGACGGAGCGCAGCGCGATCACCGGAATGGCGGCCAGGTCCGGGCCGTGCGAGCCGAAGCCGCCGAGGCGCACCAGCGCGGCCCGGTGGCGGCGCTTGCCGTTGACCAGCACCAGGGTCTTGTCGGAGTCCAGTCCCCGCAGGTTGGGCGGACGTACGAAGGTGGCGCCGTCGGAGATCGGCTCGCGGCCCACGTTGAACGACGGCACCAGCTTGCTGATCACGTCCGTCAGGTCCGCGGACGCGCCCACGCTCTCCAGTTCATCCTGGGAGAACACGTCCACGGGCACGGGACTGTCGGTCACCGTTCGGCCGGCCGTGCGAGTGCCCACGGTGACAATCTCCTCGATGAATTGGGTTCCGTCAGACTGCTGGGCCAACGATCCGGCCGGCGCCGCGAGGGCCAGGAACGCCCCCACCGGAATGGTCCAATACGTTACCATCGCGTATCCAGACGGTCGAGGTAACCAAATGAAGCGTCCAGCCATCGTCAAATTCGGCATTTTCGCGGTCGCCATGATCGTCTCCTGGATGGTCGGATCCAATATCGCACCCACCTGGACCGTCGAGCAGATTTCACTGGACGTCCAGGCCGATGCGGACGGCGCGCTATTTTATATGTCGGGCGGGGACCAAAGCTATTTCGACGCCGTTCCGGCAGACCAGTCCCAGCTCGATCCCGTGTCGGTAACGGGATCGAACACCCCGCCCCCGGTCCAGGAGGAGTTCGTCTCGGCGGTGGAGATTCGCGACGGCCAGGCACAGGA
The DNA here is from genome assembly GCA_009843005.1 of Pseudomonadota bacterium. Taxonomy (GTDB): domain Bacteria; phylum Pseudomonadota; class Gammaproteobacteria; order Steroidobacterales; family Rariloculaceae; genus UBA6522. Next base: position 3,723 of record VYEH01000445.1, read on the forward strand.
TGTCTATTACCAGCGCACGGCCAGGTTCCACTGGGGATTCTGGTCGCTGCTACCCGCCGTGGTTGCCGTGATACTTTGCTGGATCACCAGGGAACCTGTCACGGCGCTGTTGAGCGGCATCCTCTCGGGCGCGCTGATCCTCGGCCGCTACGACATCTCCGGCGAAGTATTGATCCCGTCCCTTGCGACCACCAGCGCGGCCGGTGTGCTGCTGCTGTACCTGTGGCTGCTGGGCGGGCTGATGGGAATCTGGTCGAGGACCGGCGCCGCTCAGGCATTCGCCGAATTCGTCACCGAGCGGTTTGTCCGGGGCCCCAGAACCGCCAAGCTCGTCGCCTGGATGCTGGGCATCGTCTTCTTTCAGGGCGGCACGGTCAGCACCGTGCTGGTGGGCACTACCGTCAAGCCCATCGCGGACAAGGAACGGGTCAGCCATGAAGAGCTGGCCTACATCGTGGACTCCACCGCCTCGCCCATCGCATCCCAACTGGCGTTCAATGCCTGGCCAGGCTACGTGCAGGCGTTCATTTTCGTCTCGGGCGTGGGCTTCCTGGCCACCGAGGCCGATCGCATCGCATTCTTCTTCCAAAGCGTGCCCTTCTGCTTCTACGCGATCTTCGCGGTGCTGGGCACGTTCCTGCTCAGTATCGAGAAACCGCTGTTCCTGGGCGCACAATTGCGCGAAGCCATGACCCGGGCCCGCACCACCGGGCGGCTCGATGCTCCGGGGGCCGATCCCCTGAGCTCGAAGGAATTGCAGGGCAGCAACGTGCCCGAGGGCTACAAGCCCCACGTGATCGAGTTCTTTCTCCCCCTGGGCACGCTGATCGGACTCGCGATCCTGACGTTCGTCGTCTACGGCTCGCCCAACGTGCACTGGGCATTCGGAGCGGCGTTGGCACTGGCGGCCGGCATGGCGCTGGCCAAGGGCATGGCGCTGAAGGACCTGATCGCGGGCTTTCACGACGGCATCAAGGGCGTCGTGCTCGGCTCCGTCATTCTCCTGCTCGCCATCACCATCGGCGGCCTGAGCCAGCAGACCGGCGGGGGCATCTACCTCGTCGATCAACTGGGCGACAGCATCCCGTTCTTCCTGCTGCCGGTGCTACTGCAGCTCATCACCGTCGTCATCGCGTTCTCGACCGGCACGAGTTGGGGCACCTACGCGGTGGCGTTTCCGCTGGCCATGCCGCTGGCCTGGGCAGTCGCGAATTCCCAGGGCCTCTCCCATCCGGAGTTGTATATGACCCTGTGCTTCGCCGCCGTGATGGACGGCAGCGTTTACGGCGACCAATGCTCGCCGATCTCCGATACCACCGTGCTGAGTTCCGTCTGCACCGGCTGCGACCTGATGGATCATGTCAAGACGCAGATTCCGCAGGCATCGATGGCGGCAATATTGGCCGCCATTTGCTGGACCGCCGTATCGTTCCTCACGGCCTGATTCGCCGGGCGCCTTGCAGCCTGACTTAGCCGGGTGTGCGCGTCCATCCCTTGCGCGCGTCGTCGGCGACGAGCGGGCCATGGATGGCCATTAGCGAGGAGCCGTCGATACTCTCCCCGCCATGGATGGCGGGGAGAGTTTGAGCGCGCAAGGGATGGACGCGTACACCCGGCGAACCACCACCGAAGCAGATGCTGGCCGGTGTCGTTTCGTTCGGTGAACAGGGGGCTTTGCGGTCAGTCCTCGCTCGTGAGCGTGCCGAGCGCGCGCCTGTAGAGTTTCAGGGTCAGCGGTGCGAGGAGCATGGCCGGCAGGCCGAAGATCAGCGGGACCAGCGCAACGCTGTAGCGCACGCCGTCCTCGCCGAAGACGGTGTCGTTCAGCAGCCCGACCAGGCTGGGCCCGAGGAAGAGCCCCGTGAGGCTGATGGTCATGTAGTAGAGCGCGATCGTCTGGGCGCGAATCCGCGCGGGCACGATCTGCAGCAACGCTGTCACCCCGACCGACGATATGAACGCGGCGCCGACGGTGAACGCGGAGAGCACGACAAAGGCCGCAATGCCGCTGTCGAGCAACGGCCCGATGACCGCGAAAGGCAGCGAGATGAATAGTCCGAGCAGGGCGATGCGCATCGGGGCGTCGGCATGGCCGCGCCGGGTCAGCCGGTCCGACAGCCAGCCCGCGAACATGACGGACGCAGGGCCCACCACGATCAGCGTCAGGCCGTTGTAGAGCGCGTAGGTCTCCACCGGCCAGCCCCAGGTGCGCTGGAACGTGACCGCCAGCCAGCCGTGGCTGTAGGCGGTGATCGTCATGTAGCAGAACACCGTCACGAAGCAACCGTAGGTCAGCACGTGCCGGCCTACGTGTCTCAACATGTGGCCGAGGTGCCTGGGTTCGCGCTGCGCGGACGTGTCGATGCGCGCGGGTTCGCGCAGCAGAAAGAAAATCGGGGCCAGCACGAATCCCGGCGCCGCAGCGATGAGAAAGGCCGTGCGCCAGGGCGCGAGTGAGCCGAAGAGAGGCAGTTCAAGCGATTCGGCGGTCCCGGCCCAGGTCAGTACGGCGGCGCCGAGCAACGCCGCGAGCGCGGCGCCGACGGATATGGCGCTCGAGTAGAGCGCGATCGGCTTGCCGCGGCGGTCCGGGGGAAACGAATCGGCGATGAGCGACATCGCGCAGGGACTCAGGGTCGCCTCGCCGACGCCCACCGAAACGCGCGCGACGAACATGTGCACGAACGAGCGGGCGAGGCCGGACAGGGCCGTGGCGGCTGACCAGATCGCGATGCCCGCGGACACGATCCACGTGCGGCGCGAGCGGTCCGCCAGGTAGCCGAGCGGCAGCCCCATGGTGGCGTAGAAGATCCCGAATGCGGGGCCCAACAGCAGACCGATCTGAAAGTCCGTCAGTCCGAGATCGGCCTTGACGGGTTCGATCAGCAGGCTGAGGATGTAGCGGTCGACGAACGACACCACGTAGGCGACCGTCAACAGCGCCACCAGCAGCCAGGCAGGTCCGGGCGAGGGATACCGGGGCGCCGCGTTGGAGGTATTCATCGTTGCCCGGGTGGCGAAGCTTGTGCGAACCGTGCCGGCGCTCAGCCGGGCGCCGTGGTGAGAATCCTGTAGATTACGGTGAGGTTGCCGTCGGCGTCGAGCAGGCCGACTTCCCGCCCGACGCGCCCGTCGTGCGTCACCAGCCGTTCCTCCGGAAATACCCGGTAACCGCCCTCGCGCGCACGTGCAACCACCGCGTCGACATCCTCCACATCGAGCACGATCGTGGAACGGCGGGGCATCGGTTGCTCGGCCAGTCCGGAGACCTCCGTGAGCGCCATGACGCGCGGCTGGGTCGGCGTGCTGAGCGCCACGAAGCCCACCGCGGTGGAAGGGTCGATACCGAAAACCGTGTGCGAGTAGCTCTTGTCGCGATTCGGCTTCTGGAAGGCCACTTCCATGCCCAGCACATCCACGTAGAAACTGAGCGCCGCCTGCATGTCCGAAACGAGGAAATTTGCCCGCTGGAATCGAACGCTCATGGCGAACCCTCCGGACGCTCGATCCGCAGCACCTGGTTGCACTCGAAGAAGTGCCCGTCCGGGTCGAACAGCGCCGTGCCGAGCAAGTGACGGATGCTGCCGTCGGCGCCCGGCACGGTGAACCGCCGCTCCGGCATGTGGATCCTTGTGCCGAGTTCCCCGGCCCGCCGTGCGAGTTCCGCGGCATCGTCCGTTTCGACGACGAACACGGGCGCACCGTACTGCACCGATGTGGGTACTTCAGGGGCCGGCCACGGTGGATCGAGCCATTGCAGAAGCCCGATCATGCCTATCTTTTCGTCTTCCGCGCGCATGATGACCAGATGGGTGCGGTCACCGGCGGAACCGGCCGCGATACCCTCTCCCGACAGCACGTATTCGATATCCAGCCAGACCGTCATGCCGAGCACGTGCTCGTACCAGCGGCGGCTGACGGCCATGTCCCTGACGATGAGGGTCGTGCGCTTGACGATACTGCGGATGTGCCGGGAGCGGGTCATCGGCCATCATCCGGGACCGAGGTTGCGATGAAGCCCGCGCCCATTCCGCGAATACACGTATCGACCGACGCTCTCCGACAGGCTGACAGCGCCGATCAACCCTCTTCAGAACCGGAACCGGGCGGTGATACCGCCGCGGCGCTGCTCCGGCAAGGTCACCCCGATAGCCCGGTTGAACGGATTGAACGTCAGATTCCTGCCCTGAACGTATCGGATCAGCGCTGGGCTGGTGTCGTCGTCCGTGGCATTGTCCACCCAGAGCTCGATGTCGATGTTGTCGCTGCGGAAGCCGCCGCGCAGATTCACGATCTGCCGGTCGCCGGTGTGCGCAAGGTTGTAGACCTGGGCGTAGCGCTCGGAGTTGTAGGTCAGGTCCGCTCGCAGGAACCAGGACCAGCCGTTGTTCATGCCGCCGTTGAACACGTTACTCAGGATCGCCTGCTGCTCGGAGGTCTGGGGCAATTGCGTACCGGAGATGATCACGTCGCCGCTTGAGGAGTACCCGGCAATCAGCGCCGCCTCGCGGAACGCCGAACCCGCCTGGGCGCCGGCATCCACGGACTGCACGAACCGCTCGATCTCGCTGTCGGTGTAGGCATAGCCCAGGCGGATGTTCCAGGCATCGTTGACGCGCACGGAGAGGTCGAGCTCGAGCCCGGTGATGCTCGATTCGCCGACATTCTCGAGAATGGAGAAAGTGCGGGGCTGCCCGTTGACCACCGCTGCGCGGGTGCTGGTCAGTTGCATGTCCCGCCAGTCGATGGTGTACAGCGCAACGTTGGTCTCCACGCGGTTGTCCATGCTGAGCGACTTCACGCCGACTTCGAAGCTCGTCGCGTTTTCTTCGTCCACCAGCTGGTCTTGCGCCGGCAAGCCCTCGCTCGTGTTGAGCGTGCCGGGCTTGTTGCCCTTGGCGGCATTGGCGTAGACGAGCAGGTTGTCGCTGGGCTGGAGGCGTACGGTCAGTTTCGGCAGGAACGCATCGAAGCTGCCGGACACCGCCGAGGAGGAACCGGCCGGAACGCTTTCGAACTCGTCATCGTTGTATCGGGCTTCAAGCCCGATGGTCAGCACGTCGGACACCGGGAACTCCACGGCGCCGAATACGGAAGTGCTTTCGATGGAATTGGAACCGTTGTGACGAAACGGCGCGCCTTCATAGGACGTGCTGGTCGAGACGGTCGCCGGTACGAACCTTGGATTGAAGGGAGCGAACAGCCGGGTCCCGTCGATATAGGTCGATGTGGTGGTATCGAAGGAGGTGATCCGTTGCCCGGCATCATCGGAGCCGTAGTAGTAGACGCCCAGCGTGTAGTTCAGGCCTGAATCGGCCTCGAACCGCAGGCGGAGTTCCTGGGAGAAATCGTCGAAGCTGTCATCATTCCAAGTCAGGAAGCCGACACGGGAGTGGATTCTGGGCCGCGCACTGAATGGCTGCGCGGCAAATGGACTGCCGACACCCACCACCGGCATGCGCGTGTCGCCGCCCCCGAAGGTCTGGTCCTGGGCCCTTTCCTCTGCAACATCGTTGTAGCCCGTGAGCGAGGTCAGCGTAAGGTTGTCGTTGAGGTCGGCATCGATGCGCAGCCCGAGCCGGAGGCTTTCACGGGACGTCCCGGCAAAATCGAAGAAGCCGGTCTCCAGGCTGGCGCGCCCGTCGCCGCCGCTGTTCTCGAGCACCGTGGCCACGTCGATCTCGCCGCAGTAGTAACCGCTGCCGTTGTATCCGGCCGACGTCACGAGCGAGGCGCTCGCTTCCGGCGTCCCCTCGGGCGGCGCTGGCTGGGACAACGGCCCGCCGCGGGTGACCTGGTAGCAGTTGTTGAGGCTCGAAGGGTTCATCGCGATCGCGTAGTGGTCGTCGAACGTGTCCTCGTACATGGCATGGAGCTTGATGTCGACCCGTTCGCTGGGCGCAAACGTAAGAACGCCGGTGACGCTGGTGGTACTCTCGCCGCCCACCTGGTTCATCTCGGCAGGCGTGCCGAGCGCGTTGCCCGCGAAGTTGTTGTCGTACTCGCCGCCCCGCTCGTAGTGCGCCACGGTAATGGCGCCGCCGGCCGTGTCGGAAAAGGGCGCGCTGGCGTGAATCTCCGCCCGGAACAGGTCCCGGTCGCCGTATTGGAGCGTGGCTTCGGCGTCGGCCTCGTTGCCCGGCGTCTTCAGCACGTAGTTCACGGCGCCCGCCAGGGTCGAGCGTCCATAGAGCGCGCTTTGCGGCCCCTTGACGACTTCCACCCGCTGCAGCGCGGACAGCGGAATCGACGCATTGCCCTGTTCGATGATGATGCCGTCGACGAACAATCCGGCGTTGGCCCGGCCGAGGATGTTGGATTGCCCCCGGATGACCGGCCTGAAATCGTTGCGTCCGAAGGCCTGCGCGAAATCGAAACCCGGCGTGGCGTCGGCAATGTCCTGCAGCGACGCGATTCCCTGTTCTTCCAGCGCCTGCTCGGTGAATGCGC
>VYEH01000445.1:10182-11017 GCA_009843005.1 Pseudomonadota bacterium
CTGACCGTCAGGGGAATGTCGCGCAGGTTCTCCTCGATCTTTCTGGCTGTCACCACAATCTCTTCCAGAGCCGGTCCTTCCTGGGCAGTCGCGTGTGGCATGGCACCGACACCGAACGCCAATAAAGCCAGGGCCGCTGCGCTGGTCGGGCGGTCGTTTCGGGCGGGAGCAGGAGGATTGGCGGTGTTGTGCATCACTGTTCTCCAACGTCAGATCGGGCTCGGGAAGTCCGGGCGCGCAAGGCTGTTCAATTCACGGTTTCGGCCTGTTTCGAGCGTATCAAAACCATAAACTTATATCAATATGCAATTATGGTTTAAAGTGTACAACCACAGCGCCCCTAAAACCGGCGGGATCACCAGTCGAAACGGCGTTACAAGGTTGATGGAGCACCAGGGAAAACAGGAAATGTCCCATTCATATATTCTCATGACATGAGCACGGCGCAGAGGTCGGTATACAGGCGTGAAACGGTCACACGCCGACGCTTTCTCACCGCATCCGCCCTGGCTGCGCTGGCCATTTCGCGGCCTGCGCCGGTGCTTGCCCAGGGCAAACGGGTCATCATCGTCGGGGCGGGGCTCTCCGGACTGTACGCCGCCCGGCTTCTGGAACGGGCGGGCCTGGAAGCGGTGGTTATCGAGGCTCGCGAGCGTGTGGGCGGGCGCGTACTGACACTCGACGATATCGAAGGACGTCCCGAAGCCGGCGGCAACCTCATCGGCCCGAACTATGGCCGGTTGCTGTCGGTGGCCGCGCAGACGAGTGTCGCCATGCGCCCTGCGAACGACGTCGAAACGCTGCCCACCGCCTACCTCATCGACGGCCACGCCGA
>VYEH01000445.1:11027-18834 GCA_009843005.1 Pseudomonadota bacterium
CCGCTGCCGGATGCGCTGAAGGCCGTCACGCCCGACCGGCTCGGTGCCCTGCTGCTGCGGGATCACCCGATTCGCAACGCATCGGATTGGCGCCACGACGCTCTCGCGCACCTGGATGTCTCGGCCCGCGAACACTTTCTCGGCCAGGGCCTGAATGAAGCGAGCGTGTCGCTGCTTGCCGTCAACAACGGCTATGGCAACACGCTCGAGGACACGTCGGTGCTCAGCCTCTATCGTGTGGTTGCCGGCTTCGGCCGAGCGATCGCGATGGGCCAGCCCACGCTGGAGGCGGTCGACGGCAACATGCGGCTGCCGGAGCGCATGGCCGCGGAACTCTCCCAGGCGGTTCTTGCCGGTGAGACGGTGACGGTGCTGGAGCGAAACGGCACCGGCGTCGTGGTTGACTGCCGGAGCGGGCTTCGGATCGAAGCCGATGCGGCGATCGTGACGTTGCCGATACCGGCGCTCCGGCAGGTTGAATTCCGGCCGGCGCTTCCTGCCCCGCAGCGGGAAGCCATTGACTCGATCCGCTATCTCAAATTGACGCAAGCGCACCTGGTGGCGAATCGGGCCGCGTGGGAAGCCTCCGGCATCCCGGGCTCGGTGTGGTCCAATGCGCCGTTTGGCCGCTTGTTCGTTCGCCGGCAGCCGGGCTCGAACACCTACAACATCACGGTCTGGATCAACGGCGACAGTTGCGACCGATATGACGGGCAGGGGGACGAGGAAGCCGGACGCCAGGTCCTTGAAGACCTGTTTCGAGCTTACTCGGGCGCTCGCGGAAACGTACGGCTGGAGAAACTGGTTCGCTGGCACCGGGACGCCTTCAGCCAGGGAAGCTGGGCCGTGTGGGCGCCGGGACAGATCGGCCGGTACTTCGCCGCGCTGCACCAGCCGGCGGGTTCGATCCATTTCGCCGGAGAACATACCGCTTACGCGTATTCGGGCATGGAAGGGGCCATGGAATCCGGCGAGCGGGCGGCGCTGGAAGTGCTGAGAGGACTGTCGTGAAGCACGTGCCGAGCATCACGTTCCTGGCGGCCGTGCTGCTCGGCTTGCCGGTAGGGGGCACGCTCCAGGAAGACGCACTGCCGGACAACGACTCCCCGCAGGGAGAGACGGGCACGGCCGACTCTGCCGCAACCGACGGTACCGGTCCGCCGGGCGAGCAGCTGTTCCTAGCCTGCGCGGGCTGCCACGCTCTGCAGCCGGAGGATGCGAATCTCGTGGGACCGCACCTTGCCGGCATCGTGGGTCGCCAGTCGGCCAATTTGGCCGATTACGCCTACTCGCCGGCGCTTGCCGAGGCGTCTTTCGCGTGGGACCGCAATGTGCTGTTCAGTTGGATCGTGGCGGCGGAGAGCCTGCTTCCCGGCACGTACATGCTCTATCACAACCACCTTGAGCCCGACGAGGTTTTCCGGCTGATCGATTACCTGGAAGAAAACGGCGAGCCGCCGGCCACCGAGCGATGACGAGAACCGATGGACATGGAGATTGAACATGAATGACCTCAGAGAGACGGCGTACCCCGACGGGGGGTGCCCCGCTTTCCGGCCATGACCGGACTCGGCCGTTCCCGGCCATTCCACGGCGGACAGGCCGTGCTTGCAGGCATGGCATGCCTGGCGGTGGCAAGCCAGGCACTGGCCCAGGGCCAGGACACCACACCCACCGAGCGCAACGTGCTGGTGATAGCCGAGCTTCTTGCGCGCGTCTACGACAATTACAACCAGGTCTATTTTGACCGGCGCCTCGGCTATCCGGAAAACGAACGTCACGACCGCCGGGAGATCCGCATAGACCGGGTTGGCGGGCCCGACTCCATGCTTCTGGCCTACCGCGAGTTCGCCGACGGCGACTACTCGCGCCTTACCCGAGCCGGAGCGCTGGCCTTGTCCGCGGACAACGAACGCGAAGCGGCCCGGATGGAAATCTGGAGCCGGCCGGTGGAGGGCCTGGATCCGATGGACACGGGCGCGGGCGTTGACGGGCGGCCGGAGGAGGCCGCCGAGTGCGTCGTTTACTGGACCCGCGAGGCGGCCCAGTTCCGTGGCAAGGCGCAAGGCGATTGCCCCGCCTGGGCCCCGGAATCGGTCCTGGCCGAGCAGCAGATGTGGCTGACGGCGCCGGGCGGGCCGGACCACCCGGGAGGCGCTTACGAACTTCATGCGGCGCGCCTTATGCGATGCTTTATCGACGTACCGGGCGTGAGCGGCGGAAGAGATGAAGAATACACCCGGTACGACAACCTGCAGATTCACGATCGGGGCGGGTCGGTGCGCATCACCCACACGGACGGCAGGCAACTCGGCCTGCGCCTGTCGAACGTCGATTGGCCCCTGAACAACTACGACGACGCCTTTACCCGCGACGTGCTCGTGCTCTACGCGCTGGAATACATCGGCGACGAGACCAGGTCCCACGGCTACATCTTCACCGAACCGCACGCCGAACGCATCGGCATCAACCTCTACTGGATGATGGCCTACTGCTACAGCGAGTCCAACACTGAAATTCGCCCGTTCATGTAACGTTCGCCACAGTGATGTACCGGTGTTCTCGCGGGCGCAGGGACTTCGCGATTGAATTGCTGGAGCGCTCTCATGGCGGTTTTGACCCGAAATGATCGATGATGCCCTGATCGAACGCCTGGCCGCGGCGGCCGGCGAGTCGGCGGTGAGCCGGGATCCCGGGCGCTGCGAGTACCTGGCCGAAGACATCTTTGCACGGGAGCTTCCGGCCGGCGCGGCGGTGCGGCCGGGCAGCCGGCAGGCGCTTGCGGAGGTGGTCCGCGAAACGGTGGCTGCGGGCCATGCGGTGATCGTTCGGGGCGGCGGCATGTCCTACAGCCTGGGCTACGTGCCTGCCGAACCCGACTCGGTTCTGATCGATATGCGCGGCCTGAACCGTATCCTGGAAATCAATCGCGAGGACATGTCCGTCACCGTGGAGGCCGGTACGACCTGGCGGGACCTTTACCTGGCGCTGGAGAACACCGGGCTGAGGACGCCCTATTGGGGCACGCTCTCGGGTATTCATGCCACCGTGGGGGGAAGCCTTTCCCAGAACAGTATTTTCTGGGGATCCGGGCGTTACGGGTCGGCCGCCGAGTCCGTTCTCGGCATGGAAATCGTGCTGGCGGACGGATCGGTATTGAGCACCGGTTCGGGGGGCCAGATCCACGCCGCGCCCTTCTTCCGCCACCACGGGCCCGACCTGACCGGGCTGTTCTGCGGCGACTGCGGCGCCCTGGGAGTCAAGGCCGCAGTCACCCTGCGCCTGCTCCCCCGATACCGGGACCGGGCTTTCGGCGCCTTTTCCTTTGACGACCATCGAACCACGCTGGCGGCCATGGCGGAGGTTTCCCGCCGCGACCTGGCCATGGAATGTTTCGGCTTCGATCCCTTCCTGCAGCGCCAGCGCATGCGCCGGGAAAGCCTCGCCGGCGACGCGATGCGGCTCCTGCGCGTGATGAAGTCCGCCGAAGGCGTCGGCCGGGCGCTGGCGGGCGGCGCCCGCGTGGCGCTGGCCGGCCGCCGCTTCATGGAGGACGTCGCGTGGTCGTTCGCCACGATGATCGAGGAACGCTCCCCGGAGGCCGCCGAGCAGGGTATACAGGCCGCGCGGGACATCGCGGCGAAGCACGGCGGCCGGGAGTTGCCGGACAGCGTCCCCAGGATACTGCGGGCCAATCCCTTCGGACCGCTGAACAACATCATCGGGCCCGAGGGCGAGCGCTGGGCGCCGGTCCACGGAATCCTCCCCCACTCCCGCGCCGTGGAGGCCATGGACGCCATACTGGCGCTGCTTGAACGCGAGGCAGCGCAATTGGAGGCCCACCGGATCGGTGTCGGTCACCTGCTGGCAACGGTGCACACCAACAGCACTGTGTTGGAACCGGTTTTCTTCTGGCCGGATTCTCTGGAGGAAATACACCGCCGCACCGTCGAGCCGCAACACCTGCGCCGCGTAGGGAGCTTCCCTGAAAACCTCGCCGCGCGGACCGCCGTGCAGGAAATCCGCGGTGCACTCATCCGGCTGTTCAAGGACCTGGGGGCAGCGCACCTGCAGCTCGGAAAATCCTATCTCTACCGCGAGGGACTGCGGCCGGCCAACTGGAAGCTGATCGCGGCGCTCAAGCGCCAACTGGACCCCAACGGCCGCCTCAATCCGGGAGCGCTGGGGCTGTGATCCGGCGCGCTTACCTGCGACACGCCGACGCCCGTCAGACACATTACCGCCGCGCCGGTACCGGCGAGCCTTTGATTCTGCTGCACCCTTCACCGCTGTCGTCGAGCTGGATGGAACCGGTGATGGGCGCCTTGCAGGGCAGAGTGGACACCATCGCGCCGGATACGCCGGGCTATGGCGCCTCCGATCCGCCACCCGGACACGCGGCCAACCCCGGCGGGAATGAAGGGCAGTCCGGCTCCGCTGACGATCTCACCCCCTACACAAAATGGCTCCACGAGTTCATCCTGACGCTGGGTTTCCGGCAGGTGGGTCTTTACGGATCGGCTACCGGCGCGCAGATCGCCATCGAGTTCGCCCGCGCCTACCCGGAAGCGACACGCTTCGTGGTGCTCGACAACGTGGCGCACTTCACCGCCGAGGAGCGAGAGGGGATGCTGGCGCGGTACTTTCCGGACCTCTCGCCCCGCGCCGACGGCAGGCACCTCCAGACCACCTGGGCGATGGTCAGTGGACTATGGCAGTGGTTCCCGTGGTATCGGCAGGACGACGAACACCGCCTCGCCGCGGCGCCCGATGTGAACTCTGCGGAAACGCTTCAGCGAATGCTGGTGGATCACCTCGGCGCCGGGCCCGACTATGCGCGAGCCTACCGCGCCGCGATGCGCAACGAGGATGCCTCCAGGGTGCAGGGCATCGCCGTCCCCGCAAGGATCATCCGCTGGAAGGGCAGTCTGCTGCGCCGCTACGCCGACCGCCTGGATGACTTCGACTGGCCGGAACACATCAGGATGGTCCCGTGCGGACCGGGCACGGAAGAACGCCTGAACGCCATCCGGAGCGCCGTGAACGAACTCAACGACGCCCAAACAGGTATCGTGCGCCCGGTTACGGATTCGCTGCGTCGATGATCTTCCTGAAGTAGGTCCACGAAGTCTCGTTGGGCCTGGAATCGTCCACCGGCGGCGGCGCCGCATACTCGGGGTAGTTGGCGGCGATTTCCGCCTTCATTGCGGCCGACAACTGTTCCGCGCTTTCGAGCTTCCTGCCCATCGCGTTGAAGTACATCATCCCGGCCCGGTTGCCCATCTGCATCCAGGGCAGCCAGGGCGCGAGCCGAACCCAGGAAATGACCGGATAGGCCACCGGTATTGCGGCATCCAGAAGCGCCCGGGTATCGCCGTTGAAGTCGAAGATCTCCGTGGCGTGGTAGGTGCCTCCGACGTAGTCCTGGTAGTCGCCTCCCAACGGATTGCGGTAGAACAGCGGAACTTCGATTCGCCACATCCATACGCCGTTCATGTCGTTGAGCTCGAAGGGGGTCACGTCGCCGTCGGGGGTGCGGCCGAATGACGGCCGCCCGTTGACCGGGTCGTTGGCGACGTGAACGACCTCGTTTTCGGCGCCGGTCCAGGGATTGGCGAAGGTCCGCAGCACCTCGTCGGTTTCCGGGTCGAGGTACAGCATGATCTCGCGCGAGACCAACCGATAGCCGACGCCGCGGACCGGATCTTCAATGGTGACGCACTGGCGGATGTTCATGCCGTCCAGGTTGAACAGATGACGGTCGCGTTCCCCCGGCACGCGCGAGAAGGCGCGCCCGAACCATTGGTACACCTGCGGCGAACTGTCTTCAAGGGAGCAGTGGATCTTGCGGTTCAACTGCACGTAACCTTCCGCGGTCGCGGGATCGATCGCGTTGTCCTGGGCGAGCGCCGAGCCGCACAACAATCCGGCGGCCAACATCAATCCGGGCGCCGCAAGGGAGGGTCTTGTCTTCATTGGCTAACTCCTGGAAGCGGTTCGACCGTAGAATCGGCAGGGAACCGCACGAACCGTATTTGTTTGTATAAAGATATGTCAATATAACATGCAAGCGGGCGCGTGGACCGGTTGCGGGCATTGGAGGCAGACATGGCAGCGTATCTCGTGGTAGAGGCGGTCATCACCGACCGGAAGAAATTCGCCGCCTACGCGCAGCGGGTGCCCGATGCGGTGGCTCGGGCCGGGGGCGAATACATCGTGTTGGGCGGTGAAGCCGAGACGCTCGAAGGCGACTGGGGCAAGGAGCGCCTGGTGGTGCATCGCTGGCCGGACATGGCCTCCGCGCGCCGTTTCTGGCACTCCGACGAGTATCGGGAGATCAAAAGGCTGCGGGACGGCACGGGTCGTTTCCGGGTGATGCTGGTGGACGGCTGCCCCGCGGAGGCGGGGGAGTGAGCCGAAACGTGGCATCCGCTTCCGCAGTGGAGTCCTATGCAGCGCTGGCGCTGCAAATGCGCTGTCACGCCGTCAATGAGTGCTCTACCCCAGGTAAGGCACGGTCTCGCATTCGGGACAACATCGAGCGCACGGGTGACCTGATCCGGGGCAGCAAGCGGTTCGTCGGAACTTACAGCGGCGATGCGGTCCGGTTGGCCGTCCTGCCGGAGTACTTCCTGAGCGGATTTCCGCAGGGGGAGAGCGCGGCCGAATGGGCCGAGCGCGCCTGTCTGCAACCGGACGGCGCCGAGTACCGGTTGTTGGGAAACATCGCCCGCGACAACGATGTCTGGCTGTCGGGCAACGCCTATGAAACCGACAGCCACTTCCCGGACCTGTATTTCCAGTCAAGCTTCATCATCGATCCGGCCGGCGAATGCAAGCTGCGCTATCGCCGGTTGATCTCCATGTACTCTCCCACGCCCCATGACGTCCTGGACCGGTACCTCGATATCTACGGCGAAAAGGCGCTGTTCCCGGTGATCGACACCGAACTGGGGCGACTGGCCTGCGTGGCCTCCGAGGAGATCCTGTTCCCGGAGATCTGCCGTGCGCTGGCGCTGAACGGTGCGGAAGTCATATGCCACTCTTCCAGCGAAATGGGGAGTCCCCGCGCCACCCCGAAGAATACGGCCAAGCGCGCGCGTGCCTTCGAAAACGTTGCTTACGTCGTTTCCGCCAACAGCGGCGGCATTTCAGGTATTCGATTTCCGGCCGAGTCCACCGACGGGCATTCCCAGGTGGTCGATTTCAGGGGCCAGGTGCTGGCCGAAGCCGGTCCCGGCGACTCAATGTGCGCCTTCGCGGAGGTCGACATCGAAGCGTTGCGACGAAGGCGCCGCAAACCGTCGATGAGCAATATGCTGGCGCGCCAGCGGCTGGAACTGTTCCGGAGCGTCTACACCGACCCGGGCATCTACCCGCCCAACACGCTGCTGGAGGGTGACGGAGATTCGGTCCCGGGAAAAGACTACTACACGGAAACGCTGCGGGAAGCGATTCGGCGCCTGCGCGATCGCGGATGCCTCTAGTGCTCCATCAGTTATTGACATCCACCAGCTCAAATTGGGTCACCGGCCTGACGAGCGACTGCTCGCGCTGAATGATCTGCCAGCTCGCCCCGTCCGGCCCGCGCACAATAAAGCTCTGCTCATCGAATTCGTTGCGTTGCACGTCGCCGACATCCAGCCCGGCAGCCTCGGCCAGACCGTGCACCCGTTCAAGGCGCGGCGTCCACAGGGAGTGCAACGTGATGCCCAATTCGCCCGGTCGCTGGCGCCCGGACCGGTCATCCGCCACGTGCAGGCCCTCCTGTGAGAAGAACTTGAGTTTGCCGCTGACATCGTTGGGA
>VYEH01000445.1:18844-24093 GCA_009843005.1 Pseudomonadota bacterium
CCGAGCGGCGAGTGCTCGCCGATCACGCCATAGCCGGGAATTGTGTAGCCGTAGCGTTGAAAGAAAACGTGGTTGAACCACTGACCGTAGACAGCCATCTCGCGGACGCCGACGCGACGGTTGGCGATGCTGGGCGTGCCCTCGGTGGCATTGTAGAGATCATCGTAGACGGGTCCTGCAAGCAACCAGACTTCCCCCGCCCCATCGCGAAGGTCGGCAAACACATCCGCAAGGCGGAAGATATCCGTGGTGCGCATCACCGCCATCCGCGTACCCACGGTGTGCGGAGGCGCAAATCCGACCCCGGGCCCCAGGGGCGTCGCCCACTCCAACACACGCAACAGGCCATGAGCGTCCGTCGCGCCGTTCTGCAAACGAATGCTTCGAAGCGCCGAATCAACCCCATAGACCCTGGCCGCCCGATCCGCCGGCATTTCCACCGATGCAATAACCGAAAAACCAAACTCCGCGAAATACGCAAGCGCGGGACCGGCATCCGCCACGCCCACCATCACTTCATAGACACCGCTGATACCCGTATCGGGGGGCTCGGCCGCGCCGTTGTGCCAACCTGTCAGCAGACACAGCGCCAGCAATCTCGTTATTCCGTTCATAACCTCTTCTCCGTATCGAATTCCAGAGTATTCATCAGTCCCGTCAAGCCGTCGTAGCGTCGCCGGTCGGCGCCGCACGCCTGACCACATGGGATAATCCCGTCCCATCGCATACCGGGGAAAGACCCATGGCCTCTGTTAACGTCGACCAACGTATCCGGCCCGACCTCGTGCGGCACAACGCCGCAACGCTCTGAGCACCTCATGACCTGGCTGGTCATTTGCCGTGACGTCGCCGATTCCGGTGCACTGCGCCGGCGCCATCTCGAGCGTCATCTGGCCTATATCGAATCGGTGATGGACCGGATCGCTGTCGCCGGCCCCCTCGCAAGGACAGTCGACGGCGACTTTGCAGGCAGTTTTTTCGTCTACCTCACCGATGACCGGGCAGATGCGGAGTCCCTGCTTCACGACGATCCCTACTTTGAAGCAGGCCTGTACAGGGAAGTGGAGTTTCATGCCTTTCGTGCCGTTGCCGGCGCCTGGGTGGGCGGCGCCGCCTGGCGCTGATCCGTCTGACCCGGCCTGCTACGGGCTGTTAGTCGATTTTCAGGTCCATCTCGTACTGGAAATGTAGCGGGTTATAGAGCACGTGCAGGTGGTCGTGCATGTGTTCGCCGTCGGAGTGCTTGTTGAACGAGCGGCGTGTAAGGCTTAACAGGGCGCTGCCGGGCTTGACGTTGAGCGCCTCGGATACCTCGGCGCTGGCCTCGGTCGCACTGAGGGTCTGGGTGACGTGCGTCACTTCCAGGCCCTTTTCCCGGAAATAGGACAGCCGGGGCGTGTTTTCGAAGATCGCCGGGTCCGCTGGAATATCCACTCCCGCAGTCCAGCTCACGTAGTAACCGAAATCCAGTTTGTCCCGCTGACGGACGCGGATGAGGTGCAGTGCCTGTTCGCCCGGCTTGAGCCCGAGTTCGTCGCGGATCGCCTGGGGCGGCTCCTGCAGGCTGCAACGGATGACCCGGGCTCGGCTGTTCCTCGCCATGGTTTCGATTTCCTGCAGCATGCCCACCAGCGGCGCTTTCACCGGCCGGGGCGAATACTTGTAGGTCACGTGAGTGCCCTTGCCTCGACGGCGCTCGAGCAATCCCTCCCCGGCCAGATCGTCCATGGCCCGTTTGGCCGTGATCCTTGACACGCTGAACAACGTCGCCAGCACCTCCTCGGTGGGCATTCGGGTACCGAACGGCAGCGTGCCGTCCAGAATGAGGGTCTTCAGCAGGCTGTAGAGCTGAAAATACAGCGGCGTGGGCGAATTCTTGTCCAGTTCCTTGAACTGGGATTCACCCAACAGGGTATCGAATGCGGTCACGGGCAAGCCCTGATATTGGTTCCGCATAATGATATATCAACTACAGCGTAACCCGGAAGTAAGAGCACGTCCTTGGTAAAGATGTGCCCTGTTTGCAAGTTACGCTTAATGATAATACATTAGGTCATTATCCACCGCCGTCGAGAAGTACCCGGACCGCACCGTGATCGGGACGCAGACCAACAGGATCTACCCGTGGTTCATCGCCGTGTTCGCGGGCATCGCGCTGATGGTCAGCAACGGCCAGACCATCTCCGGCCTGTCGGTCTACGACGTGGAGTTCATCAACGAGTTCGGCTGGTCCAGGGGCGAGATCAAGCTCCGGGACATGGTGACGCTGCTGCTTGCGGGGCTTGCCGCGCCCTTCGTCGGTGTGCTGCTGGATCGATACGGGGTGCGCCGGTGCATGCTCGCCGGCTGGGGCGTGCTCATCCTGAGCTATTTTGCCTACAGTCGGCTTGGCAGTCTCACCGGGCTGTACCTGATCCACGCCGCCTTCGCGCTGGTGCTGGTGGTCTGCGGGCTCAATGCCGCGGTTATCCTGGTGTCCAAGTGGTTCACACGCTACCGGGGCACGGCGATTGGCATCGCACTCATGGGTACGAGCATGGGCGGCATCGTGTTTCCCCAGTATGGCACCGCCATGATTGAACTGCTGGACTGGCGTGGCGCCTTCGCCTGGGGCAGCCTCTTTCCGGCGGTGCTGCTGCTGATCACCTGGTTCGCGGTGCGCGAAGCGCCGCCACCGGTTCGGCCGGCAGCAAGCGCCGACGCTGCCGGAGCGGCGCCGGAATCCGATGCCGACGACACTTCCGGAGCGGCTGCGGCTGCCGGTCCTGCGACGCACGCCGGCGCAGGGTTTCCGCCCGGCGGCGGGGTGAGCTTCGCCACCGCATTGCGAAGCCCCACGTTCTGGGCGTTGGCGGTGATCGCGATGACCACCTTCTACACCGTCCTGGGCGTGCAGGCCCACATCTTCCTCTACATGAGCGATGCGCAGTTCGATGCGCGCACCGCGACCAACGCCGTCAGCCTGTTCTTTTTCTGTGCCCTGGTGGGCAAGTTCGTCTTTGGGCTCGCGAGCGACTTTCTGAATCCGAGAAGGGTGTTCTTCGGGAACATTCTGGTCATGCTCATCGGCTCGCTGATTCTGGTGCGCATGGACATCGCCTTGATCTGGGTCGCCGTGGTGACCTTTGGCCTGGGTTGGGGCGGGGTCTACACCGTGCTGCAGCTCACGGTCATGAACACGTTCGGCACGCGCGACGCGGGCAAGATACTGGGCACCATCACCGTGCTCGACGCCACCGGCGGCGGGCTGGGCATCTGGTTGACCGGCGTGATCTACGACGCCACCGGCAGTTACGAGATCCCCTTCCTGATCTTTGCGGGACTGATACTGATCGCCCTGGCCGCGCTCACCCGTGTGCGCCCCCTGGCGGCGCAGGCGGCCCCCGGGACCGGCGCGGCCCAATCCGCCGGCTGACCCTGGAGAAATGACATGCCCATAGCGGAAGTCCTGGTGCTGCGATGGCTGCACATACTGGCGATGGTGTACTGGCTGGGAGGCGAATGGGGCGTATTCCAGACCTCGCGCCATGTCGTTGACCCCAGCCTCTCCATGGAGGAACGGCGCCGGCACATGGAGACGGCCTACCGCATCGACATTCTCGCCAGGACGGGCATCATCCTGCTGCTGCCGCTCGGCCTGCACATGGGCAACATGTATGGACTGCAGCCTTTCGGAGGCCCTTGGCTTTGGGGCATGTGGGTGGCGTTCGGCGGCTGGCTGGGGCTGTGCTGGGCCGCCTTCGCCCATCGCGAGACCGACCTGGGCGTTCGCCTGACCCTATGGGACGAGCGCATCCGCTATTTCGTCATTCCGGTTCTGCTTGTGTCGGCCGTGCTGTCGCTGCTCGGTCTTGGGCCGTTCCTGGCCGGGCCGGGCCTGATGTGGTTCTCATACAAGATACTGATTTACAGCCTGCTGCTTGTCATCGGGCTGTACCTGCGCTTCGTCATGCGGGAGTGGACCCAACTCTTCCGCGTATTGGCCGAAGGCCCCAACACGGAGGTGGAGCGGAAGCTTGCAAAATCCCTGCGGTTCGGCAAGCGGCTGGCGTACGTGTACTGGGTGGGCATCGCCGCCACCGCGTTTCTCGGCACGACCAAGTTCATCTAGTTGACGGGCATGGCGCAAGCACTGGAAGGGGTCCGCATTCTGGATCTCACGCACATGCTCTCGGGTCCCTACGCCAGCATGATCCTGGCGGACCTGGGCGCGGAAACCATCAAGGTTGAGCCTCTCGCCGGCGAGGGCACCCGGCGGCTGCTGGCTAACGACCCGAAGAATTCCCTGGACGGCATGGGCGCCTATTTCCTGACCCTCAACCGCAACAAGAAGAGCATCGCCATCGACCTGAAGAAGGAGCGGGGACTAAAACTGTTCCACGAACTGGTGGGCGTCTCCGACATCGTGATCAGCAACTTCACCCCCGGCGTGCCGGAGCGGCTGGGTATCGACTACGCGTCGCTTTCTTCCATCAACCCCCGCATCATCGCCTGCACCGTGACCGGGTTCGGCGCAAGCGGCCCCGGCCACCGGCGTCCAGCCTTCGACCAGGTCGCCCAGGCCACCGGCGGCGGCATGTCCATCACCGGTCCGGATCGGGAACACCCCGTTCGCGCAGGGATACCCATCGGCGACCTGGGCGGCGGCATGTTTGGCGTGATGGGTATCCTGGCGGCGCTGTACGAACGCGAACGCAGCGGCCGCGGCCAGGAGGTGGACATCTCCATGCTCGACGGGCAGATCTCCATGCTCAACTACATGGCGACCATGCACTTCCTGTCCGGCGAAAACCCCTACCCCATCGGCAACTCGCACTTCGTCCACGTCCCCTACAACACCTTCGCCTGCGCCGACGGGTTCATCGTGATCGCCGTGATCACGGACAACTTCTGGCAGAACCTCAAACAGGTGCTCGGCTGCGAGGATCTTGACGTGCCGGAGTACGACACTCAGCCTGGCCGCTGGCGTGATCGTGAATTCATCAACCGCCGCCTGAACGAGGTGCTGAGCCGCGATACCTGCGCCAACTGGTTGCGGCGCCTGGAGGAGCAGCGCATTCCCTGCGCCCCCGTGAATTCCTTCGCACAGGCGCTGTCCGATCCGCAGGTGCTGCATCGCAACATGGTGGTGGAATTGCAGCACCCCTCGGGCAGCCGCACCCGCGGACCCGGCAACCCGATCAAGCTCTCCCGCACTCGGGGGGAAACATTCACTGCGGCGCCCACCCGGGGACTACACACCGACGACG
>VYEH01000355.1:0-4180 GCA_009843005.1 Pseudomonadota bacterium
TGATAAGATAATGTCAGTCTTGGTCCGCGGCTTGAACTGCCTAGAACGAGAAAATCGGCCGATGGGCCGGATCCTGAGGGTCTCGCGAAAACATCGAGTGAGGTTGTCATGAAGCGATTGGTCATTGCCTTGTGCCTGGCGCTCGCTTCGGCTGCCCAGGCCCACCATTCGCACTATGTCGATTTCCTGCCCGACAGCAACATGGAGTTTCGCGGCACGATCGACCGCGTCTATTGGAGCAACCCGCATGTGCGCTGGGAAGCCATCTCCGAAGACGGCGAGCGGTGGCAGCTCCATGTTCAACCCAGCGCCACCAATGCGTCGAGAAGTGGATTGGCGGAAGACACTTTCGCACCCGGCGACGAGGTCGTGGTCACCGGCGAAGTCGGCAGGGACGGAAGAAATTGGGTCTACGTCCAACACATGATCGACGGCGACGGCGACGAATACGGCACGGCCGATCAGGCGAGCAGCGGGGTCACCTCTGCTGACGGCGCCGATTTCTCCTCCGATGATCCTGCATCGTGGAGCGTCGATCCGGACTACATCGCGCCTTACCTGGGTGAGTGGAGACTGGTGCTTCAGCCTGAATCGCAAACGCCCTCACTTTTCAATGTCGAGATCATCGAATACGGCGGCGAATTCGTTGCACAGGCGCGCGGCGGCTTTGAGGACCTGCACGTCGATGGCGATGGCATCAAGTTCACCCTGAAGCTGCGCACGGGCAACGGCGTGCCGTACGAGGGCCGCCGGGCGGGTAGGTTGAACGGCGGCGGCACGTTCGGCGGGGTTTACCGCGCGAGCAACTCCGAGAACGAGGTGGCCTGGATCGCGGTGCCCGCGGACGAGGGGCCCGAGCATGACGTGGAGTGGGCCGAGACGCCTTTTCGTCTCGACGGCGCGTTCGGCGGCCGCGCGAACCGGGGAGGCGCTACGAGGCCTTTACCGTTCAGAGGAGCATTCACCAAGAGCTCATTTGCCCTGACCGAGGCAGGGGCCGCTGTCTACGCCCAATTCGATCCCTCCGACGCACCGACGCCACGCTGCCAGCCCTGGGGCCCGATGCAGGACCGAACCTTCGGGATCAACCGGGTCGAGTTCGTGCACGACGAAGAATCCATTCTGCGGATGCGGGACGAGTGGATGGCGCGCGACTGGTTCGCAGACGCCCTGCCGGACGATCTCGAGATCGTGCCGTCGGCGAACGGTTTCGGTGTCATGACCTGGGAGGAAGACCACCTGAGAATAGACATCACGCACTTGCGGCCCGGAGTCATCGGATTGATGCACTACCCTTATTCCGGCAACGCCAGGGTCGTCGAGCGGATCTGGCTCAGCGCTGACGGCAACACGCTGCGGCAGACCCTGACACTGCATGACCCGGAGTACTATGCATTTCCGATCATGAACGAGATCTGGCGGTCCCGAGGGGACAATCCCCTGTACAACGTCGACGCCTGCGACCCGGATCCGTTCTACATCGATCTGCATGACCGCGGCGTCTTCGGCGAATACGTCGAGCGCAGCGCCGTTCGTCCATAGCGGAATACGGTGCGCCTGACCTCAAACGATGGTGGTGACGAACAATGAACGGGAGCCTGGAATCTCGAGTTGATCGAAGGAGCGAAAATGGCAGTCAATCGATTTACTTTACACAAGGCGCCCACGTTGGTGCTCATGCTGTTGCCACCGGGCATCCTGGCGCACCACAGCACCGCTATCTTCGACCAAGGCAAGGAGTTTTCGATCGAAGGCACCGTGATCGAATTCGTACAGCAGAACCCTCACGCGAGGCTTGACGTTGAAGCAGTGGGTCCGGACGGAGAGGTGCAGGTCTACACACTGGATTTTGGCAACGGCGACCGAATCCTCCAGGCCTACGATCTGGATGAGAACAGCTTTCAACCCGGAGACCGTATCAGCGTCACCGGCGCGCCGTCGCGCTTCGAGAACGACACGCGAATGCTCGTTTCCAGCATGTCGTTGCCGGATGGCCGGTTCGCCGACGGCGGATCGCATTCCGGCCCTCGACAGGGGGAAGGTCGCCGCACCGGCCCGCCCTGGGCAGTCGACCCGGACATCACGCTGCCCGTGGTTGAAGTCAATGGCGTCGTGACGGCTCTCGACTGGTCGGACCCTGAAATCATCATGATGATTACCGGCAGTCTGGCCGGCAGCGATGAAGTCGCGGTGTACGAAGTGCGCGCCGGCGGAGCGACTACCTTTTACGAGCGACAGAACTTTACTCCCGAGGATTTCCCCATAGGAGGCAAGGTCAGCGCCAGCGGATATTTCATTCCGGAGACGGGGAACCTCATTTTTCCGCATAACATATGGACGGACACACGCGACCTCTACAACCAGGTCCGCGCCATCAACAGCGCCCGGGAACATCTCGGCTGGCCGCCGAAGGAGTTTGACAGAACGGCAGTAGACCGGCCGAACCGGCCCGAATAGAGTCATTGGGTTTGCCGTCGGGCGCCGGTGTGCGAATAAATTTTCGATGGTGGTGAAAAATATGATCAGACGACTTGCGCCCGTTGGATTGATTGCCGTCATGGCGGCCGTCGGTCTGCTTGCGCTCGTGCAGGAAAGCGAGCCCTACCAGCCCAATATTCTCGTGATCATCTCCGACGACCAGGGTGTCGTGGACTCGCCCGAGTATCGCTACGATCCCGACCCGCCCCACACGCCGAACCTGTCGGCGCTCGCGAACGACGGCGTCATCTTCGAAAACGCCTGGGCGACGCCCATGTGCTTCACGACGCGCGCAGCTTACCTGACAGGTCTGCACGGAGCGCGCACCGGCGAGCTCGCAGGAAGCACACCCATCCGGCTCGAGGATCAGACGCTCTACGAATTCCTGAGCGAGAACGAAGGAAGCAGCAACTACGCAACCGCCTTCATCGGCAAATGGCACGTGGGGACGGAAGAGGTGGATGGCGAGTCCTATCCGGTCGCCAACGGCGTTCAGTACTTTGCGGGAGTCATCGAAGGAAACTTCGACAACGACGGCGGCGGTTACAACCGCTGGAATCTGACCGTCGACACGCCGGAGATGGACACCGTCCGGGAGATCAGCACGGAGTACAACACGAGCAAGCTCACGCGGCTGGCCGAGGAATGGATCGAGCAGCAGGATTCGCCCTGGTTCGTCACGCTGGCCTACAACGCGCCGCACGGCCCCAGACACTGGCCCGACGAGAGTCTCCACGGCATGCAGGAGCGGACCGAGAGACACTTCACGAGCGACATGTGCGGGCCCAGTTTCAGGGGCCTCTCCGCCGACGAAGTGGCGGTGCTCGTCGCCACGCAGGATGAAGAGTGCTACAACGCGATGGTCGAGGCGATGGATACCGAGGTCGGCAACCTGCTCGCGAAACTCGACGAACTCGGGCAGCGCGAGAACACGCTGATCATCTACTCGGGGGACAACGGCAGCAGCGAGCCGTCCGTCATTCAGGGCCGTCAGGCCAAGGGTTCGCTTTACGCGGGCGGCCTGCATGTGCCTTTCTTCGCCTCAGGCGCGGGCGTCACTCGCCAGGGCGTGCGCGAGGAGCGGCTGGTGACGTTTACCGACATCTTCGCCACCGTCGGCGAGATCGCCGGCGCGGACTTCGACGGAACCATTCACGACAGCCTGAGCTTCGCGGGTTTCCTGTCTTCGGAGGAGGGGATCGACCGTCGCTACGCGTTTTCGGACCTCGACCGCACGACCGATGCCGGCACGACGTCCGGCTGGTCCGTCCGCGACCACGAGCACATGCTCATGCGGCTGAACGGCGAGGACACGCTGTTCGAGATAAACCCCGACAACTTCATGTACAAGGACGTTACCGCGTCCGAGCCTGATATCCTTCGCAGGCTGCAGCAGACAGGCGAGCGGATCAACAGGGGAGACTAATACGTACGTTTCCAGTTCGATGAAGACATCGAGCGAACCATCTTCACCCATAGATGAACGCGTCGCGTCCCACGTTTTTCCTTTGCATGGTTACGCTCGCGCTCGGGTTGTCCCGGCAACCGGCAATATATTGAGAAACTGTACAGAATCGATACAAAGTGGTCTTTTTGTGCCGTGGTGCATGTGCTTCCATGGAAATTCGTACATGTCGTGCCGAGAGTGAAAAACGATGAAAAGGCGAAACTGCGGACTTAGATTTAACCGTCCACGCTTCAT
>VYEH01000355.1:4248-4717 GCA_009843005.1 Pseudomonadota bacterium
CGAGCAATCTTTCTGTTGGCCCTGTCGTCGTCGGCGGCGTACTTGCGGTGACCCTCGCCAACAACCTCTTTGGTTTGTTGACAGTGGGTGCTGGCATACTCACCGCTCGCTTTGTATTCTTCGATTACAGGGAAAACCATGAGTCATAACATACTCATCATCGTTGCCAATGCCATGGCTCTCGCCATCTTTGCATACGGCTGGTACCACTACTCCAGGTCATCCTCAGAACACGAACAGGATGATCGCCAACAGCCGTAGACTGCCTCATTGAGCGCCGACCCCCAGCCTGACCGATTACTGGAACGATTCACATCGTGCGAGGGCGATTCTCGCCTGGACTGGACAGCGGTTGTCACCGACCCCGAGACGTTCACCGAGCCGATCATAGAGAATTTCCCGTGGAGGCAATTGTGTATCGAACCTTGACCACAGCCAGTCTTTTTCTCGCCGCACTCGCCACCCATGG
>VYEH01000420.1 GCA_009843005.1 Pseudomonadota bacterium
CTCCAGCGCCTGCCCGGTGGCGGCGCGGCGCCGCCGCATCGTATCCACCGGATTGACTGAGACGGCCTCGACTCCGCTCAGCAGGTCGCCGGATCCCGGGACCGGAACCGGTGTTTCGTAGTCCACGAGACAACGCGAATCCTCCACCGGCAGGGAGCGAGTAAAGCCAACGGCCTTCATTGCATCCGACTCCCTTCGCACGGCCAGGAATCTGCATGGTTCGATGTCGGCCGGGAGTGGCTCGATTCGCTGCTAAACAACGAACCGGTCTCTGAAAGGTTGAACAGACTCCTGGATTGAGTCAGTGCTAAAAATCATAAAGGAATTAATTATCAGCAGGTTACGAAAACCCGGTTTCCCAAGCGATTGAACATGCCAGGCAAATGTACAACAATACGGACAGCGAAAAAAGATTCTCGACTTTCGTCGAACCGATCATCAAGGAATCCAACGGATGGCATATCCCGCAACAGCAGCGGTCGTTCGCGAGCCTGGCGGACCGTTCTCGCTGGAACGGGTTGAACTCGATGCCCTTCGCGAAAACGAGGTCCTGGTGCGCGTTCAGGCCTGCGGAATCTGTCATACCGACGCCAAGTTCCAGAGCCGCGTGCCCTTGCCTGGCGTGTTCGGACACGAGGGCGCGGGGGTAGTGGAGGAAACGGGCGCCGCGGTGACTTCGGTCCGGGCCGGGGACCAGGTCATCATGTCCTATCCCTGGTGTGGAGCCTGTCCCTCCTGCGAACGCTCCGAACCGTTCAGGTGCGAGAACATCCCGGCGCTGAAGTTCGCCGGGCGCCGCAGCGACGGCAGCCGCACCGTTCGGCTTAACGGGCACGATGTCAGCAGCGCCTTCTTCCAGCAGTCATCGTTCGCGACGCACGCCATTGCGCTGGAGCATGCGCTGGTCCCGGTGCAGGGAAGCTGGGCGCCGGAGATGCTGGCAGCGCTGCCCTGCGGGGTACAGACAGGCGCCGGAGCGGTGTTCAACACCTTCGCAATGGGCTCCGGGCACAGCCTGTTGGTGTTCGGGGTCGGTCCGGTCGGGCTGAGCGCGATCATGGCGGCGCGGGCCGTGGGCGTGTCTCCCAGGATTGCGGTGGACATCAATCCGTCGCGCCTGGAACGCGCCCTGGAACTCGGCGCCACCCACGCCCTTGACGCGAGCCGGGACGATGTGCCCCGCCGCGTGCGCGCGTGGCTGCCCCGCGGGGTCAGTCACGCGCTGGAGAGCTCGATTACGGTATCCGCCCTAAGGGATGCCATGAAGTGTCTCGGCCAGGGCGGGAAGGTCGGCATCTTCAGCGCACCCCCGCCGGGCGAGGAATTTCCGTTCTCCACACGCGAGCTGTTCGAACGGGTCGGAAGTCTGCACGGCATCGTTCAGGGGTCGGCGATACCGCGAGAATTCCTGCCGCGGCTCATGGAGTTGCAGCGCGCAGGCCGGTTCCCCTACGAACGGCTGATCAGCACGTACGACTTTGCGGACATAAACAGCGCGTTCGCGGACCTCGAGGAAGGGACCGCGATCAAGCCCGTACTGGTGTTCCCCCCGAAATGACCGTGGACCGTTTCCAGAACAAGGCCTCCATCGTGACCGGCGCGGCTTCGGGTATCGGTCTGGCGACGGCGGAACGGCTGGTGGCGGAGGGGGGCAACGTGCTGCTGACGGACCTTAACGAGGAGGCGGGATCCGAAGCGGCGCAGCGGCTCGGCCCGGCGGCGATGTTCCGGGTCCACGACGCGGCAACCGAGGCCGACTGGGAATCCGTGGTGGCGGACTGCGTGAGCCGGTTCGGGCGGCTTGACGTTCTCGTCAACAATGCCGGGGTAGCCTTTCTCGCCGGGCAGCTGTCGCCGGAGGAGGTGACGCTTCAGGAGTGGCAGCGCGTCAACGCGGTCAACGCCGCCGGTGTCATGCTGGGTTGCAAGCACGCCATCCGGGCCATGAAGCCGTCCGGA
Source organism: Pseudomonadota bacterium (assembly GCA_009843005.1). GTDB lineage: Bacteria > Pseudomonadota > Gammaproteobacteria > Steroidobacterales > Rariloculaceae > UBA6522. Next base: position 1,960 of record VYEH01000420.1, read on the forward strand.
GGCGGCGCCATCGTCAATATTGCCTCGATTGCCGCAACGGTGGCTTCTCCGCTGGCGGTGCCCTACGGCGCCAGCAAGGCGGCGGTGGTGCAATTGACCAAGACCGTGGCGTACGATTGCGCCCGGCGCGGTTACAACATCCGCTGCAACGCGATTCTGCCCGGGACGATCGAGACAACCCTTTACAAGACTTTCAGCGAGGAACAGCGCACCGCCAACGCCCGTGGCGTGCCGCTGGGGCGGGTTGGTACGCCCGGAGACGTGGCAATGGCAGTGGCATTTCTGGCAAGCGACGATGCCAGTTACATTACGGGCGCCCAGATTGCGGTTGACGGTGGGCTGGCCGTCGTCAATCCGATGCGCGCTGGCGACGATTGAGCGGGCCACGCGGGCAGGAGACGAGTGCTGAAGATCAAGCTGGCGGAAGACGAATAAAGGGGAAGATCGTGACATTGGAAGCTCGACACTGGATAGGTGGAGAGTGGATTGCATCCACTAAAGGCACCCAGGCCGAGAGCGCCAACCCGAGTACAGGGGAACCGCTGGGCCGGTTCGCCGACGCCGGGCTCGCCGACGCCGAATCGGCCATCGGCGCCGCACGGGAGACGTTCGAGACGTCCGCCTGGGCGCACCGGCCGAGGGTCCGGGCGCAGGTGTTGCTGCAGTTCGCCGATCGGCTTGAAAGCCGCAAGGCGGATGTCGCGCGGGCGCTGGCTCGGGAGAACGGCAAGCTCATCGGCGAGGCCACGCACGAGGTGGCCGCCGGCATCTCGGAGCTCCGCTACTACGCTGGCCTCGCCCGGAACATCTTCGGCCGGGTCACCGAGGTGGACCACCACCAGTATTCCATGCTGGCCCGGGAACCCATGGGCGTGGCCGGCATCATCGTGCCCTGGAACGCGCCGATCACGCTGCTGGTTCGGTCGCTGGCGCCGTGCATGGCGGCAGGATGCACCGCGGTGGTCAAGGCCGCGCCGCAGACCGCCCTGGTGAATGCCGAAGTCTTCGCCATGCTCGCGGACATCGACGGACTGCCCGCGGGCGCGGTCAACATGCTGGCGGAGACGGGCAGCGATGTCGCCAGGCGGCTGGTCACCTCTCCCGACGTGGATGTGATTTCCTATACCGGCAGCACGGCGGTGGGCAAGCAGATCATGGCGGCGGGCGCGGACACGCTCAAGCGCATGAACCTTGAACTGGGGGGCAGTGCGCCCTGTGTGGTCTTTGCCGACGCCGACCTGGACGCGGCCGCCACGGGCATCGCCCGAACCGGGATGGCCCACGCGGGTCAGGTTTGTGTGGCGGCAAGCCGGGTGCTCGCGGAGGAATCCATCGCCGGGGCGCTGCAGGCGCGGCTGACGGAGCGGCTCGGCGCCCTGCGGCTCGGTGTCGCCGATGACCCCCGCAGCGGTCTCGGGCCGCTCATCGACAGGGCCAGCCAGGCGCGCATGGAGCGGCTGGTGGACGAGGCGCGCGGCCTCGGTGAAATGGTTCTTGCCGGCAGCCCGCCGACAGGCGAACTTTCTTCGGGTTGCTTCATCGGCCCCAGCCTGGTCAGAGTGGAGGACCCCGGTAACGCGCTCCTGCAGCAGGAGATTTTTGGTCCGTTGCTCACCGTGGATACCTTCACCGACGAAGACGAGGCGGTCACCCGCGCCAACGACACCCGCTTCGGCCTGGCCGCCAGCGTGTGGACGACGGACCAGCAGCGCGGCCTGCGCCTGGCCTCCCGCATCAAGAGCGGCACGGTCTGGATCAACGCGCACATGAAGCTGCACGCGGAGATCGAGACCGGCGGCTACCGGGAGAGCGGAATCGGTCGCCTGCACGGCGTGGAGGGACTCGATGAATTCCTCCAGACCAAGCACATTTCGTGGCAGACTGCGTAACGGCGCGGCCGGGGGCCGATCGCGACAAACGTGGGAGCGGAAAATTGCTGGAACTCTATCATCACGGATCTTCCGTCTGCGCCGCCAAGGTGCGGTTCGCGCTGATGGAAAAGGGCGCCAATTGGGAAGGGCGCTACATCGACATACTCAAGGGCGATCAGTTCGACCCGGAGTACATGAAGCTCAACCCCAAGGCGGTGGTGCCGACACTGGTCCACGACGGTCGCGTGATCGTCGAGTCCACGGTGATCTGCGAATACGTGGACGACGTCTTTCCGGAGCCCGCGCTCAAGCCCGAGGATCCACACCACCGGGCCGCGATGCGCCTGTGGATGAAGAACGTCGACGATTACGTCCATCCCACCTGCGGCGAACTCACCTTCGTTTCCTGTCACCGGCACATCATCCGGCGGCTGGGACCCGACGGCGTGGAGCAGTTTCTGTCGGGCACGCCCGGCGTGTCGGTCACGCCGCAGTGGGTGTCGAGAAAGCGCGAACTGGTGGAACTGGGCTTCGAGGCGCCCGGCGTTGCGGAGAAAATCCAGCTGCACATCAAGTACATGAAGCAGGCCAACGCCGACCTGGCGGGACGCCGCTGGTTGGCCGGCGAGGACTTTTCCCTTGCCGACATTGCTCTGGCGCCCTATGCCAACCGCCTCGACATGCTCGGAATGTCGGCGCTCTGGGAGCAGGGTCGCCTGCCCCACCTGGCGGAGTGGTTCGAGCGCATCAAGGCTCGACCGACCTTCAAGCCCTGCTTCCTGGACTGGTGCCCGCCGCAACTGACCGACGACCTGCGGACGTTCGGCACGCAAAGCTGGCCGGAAGTC
>VYEH01000017.1:0-9362 GCA_009843005.1 Pseudomonadota bacterium
GCGCGAGACGCTGCCATCCGCCTCCAGTTGTTCGATCCATCCCAGTTGCCTGTCGCTGATGCGCCGCTGCGACTCGTCGGCCGCGCGGTCCATGTGGCCCTTGATCAGCATGTCCACGTCATCGTCCGCCACCACCCGGAGGCTGAGAACTTCTCCCACCAGTTCCGGATCCGAGAGTACGTCGCTCCTCAGTTCGAACCCCGCACCCGGACTGACCAGCGCGAACAGTTCCCTCAGATCGTTGCGGCTTGTGACGTCGGGAAAGCGGGCCCGCAACGCGTTCCGAATCACCCCCTGGTAGTCCGCGCGCCCGAGCACTTGCGGATCGCGCTCCCCGTCCGGGTCGATGACCTCAGCGCTCAACTCCACATCCAGCTGGATATGGGTCTGCAGGAATGCCGTGTAGCCGTTGCCGATCAGGGTGTAGAAGAAGAACCCGAGAAACGACATACCCACCAGCACGGCGCCGAGTCCCGCCAGCCGAAAATTGCGCTCGCGGCGGTACCGCCGGGCAATCCCTTCGGCAACCCGTTCCTTGACGCCTTTCGCATGGCTACTCATATTGTTCCCGGTAACGGCGCACCACGCGCAGCGCGATGATGTTCAGCAGCAGCGTCGTCACGAACAGCAACAGGCCTAGGGCGAATGCCGCCAGCGTTTTCGCGCTGTCGAATTCCTGATCGCCGACCAGCAGGGTCACGATCTGCACGGTCACCGTGGTGACCGCTTCCAGCGGGTTCGCGGTGAGATTCGCGGCAAGGCCCGCTGCCAGGACCACAATCATGGGTTCGCCTATGGCCCGGGATGCCGCCAGCAGAATACCGCCGACAATCACCGGAAGCGCCGCCGGCAGGATCACCTGCCGAATGGTTTCCGACTGGGTGGCGCCCAGCCCGTAGGAGCCGTCCCGAAGTTCCTGAGGAACCGCATTGATGACATCATCGGAAAGGGAGGACACAAAGGGGATGATCATGATCCCCATCACCAGACCGGCGCCCAGCGCGCTTTCGGACGAAACGCTGAGCCCCAGGCCCTCACCGAACTGGCGCAGCAGCGGGCCGACGGTGAGCGCGGCGAAGTAGCCATAAACCACCGTGGGAATACCCGCGAGTACCTCGAGCATGGGTTTGGCAAACGAGCGCACCTGGGAGTTCGCGTACTCCGACAGGTAAATCGCGGACATGAGTCCCACCGGCACGGCCACCAGCATGGCAATGCCCGAAATCAGGAGCGTTCCGGCGAACAGCGGCACCGCGCCGAACGCGCCCGAAGAGCCGACCTGATCCTCGCGAATCGCCGTCTGCGGGCTCCAGCTCAGCCCGAACAGGAACTCCAGCGGAGACACCTGCTGGAAGAAGCGCAGCGCCTCGAACAGGACGGAGAGAAAAATGCCGATGGTGGTGAAGATCGCGACCGTGGAAGCTGCCATCAGCACCACTTCCATCGTCCGCTCCACCTTGTTGCGGGCGCGCAAGCCGGGCTGCACTCGCCGGAATGCCCATCCGAGGGAGGTCAACCCGACCAGGAGCACCACGAGCGTGATGCCCAGATTGCTGATTCGCTGCAGTGAGGTATATCTCGATGCCGCTGCAAGGATCTCGTCGCCGGGTTCGCCGGAGACAAGATTGCCTTCGACCAGGTTCCTGATGTCGTTGTACACCAGGCCGAGTTCGGCCTCGGAAAGCTCAAGGGTTGCAGCCGGCAGGGTCGCGAGCACCTGCATGCGGATAAAGCCGGGTTCGGCCAGTTGCCACAGGCAATAGAGCGCCAGCGCCGGCAGGGCGCACCAGATGGCAACGTAGCTGCCGTAGTAGCCGGGCAGGGAGTGAAAGGATGCCCCGGTAGTGGTTGCCGACCGCCGCCGGCCCAGCACATAGGCCGCCACGGTCATGCCCAGCAGGGCCACCAGAACCGTGGAGGATGGCACCGTCGTGGGACTCTAGAGCCGTGTCATTGCGGGAAACACGCCAGCCTCGGATCAGGGTGACAAGGAGACATTCTCCAAACCCCGAACTGCCTGGAGCACTGCCTGACGCTCGGTTTGCGGCAGCGGGATCAGGCCCCTGTCGGACAGGTATCCGAAGTCGCCCCAGGCCGCCTCGCTGGTCAGTTCCGACAGGAATTCCTCGATACCCGGGATCTCTCCCACGTGCAACGTCTTGACGTAGCTGTACAGCGGGCGCGACACGGGGTAGCTGCCGTCGGCTATCGAATCGAACTGGGGTGCGATTCCGTCGATCAGCGAACCCTGCACCTTGTCCTGATTCTGGTCGAGAAAGCTGAATCCGAATATGCCCAGTGCGTTGGGGTTCGCTTCGAGCTTCTGGACGATTAGGTTGTCGTTCTCGCCGGCCTCGATGAAGGCCCCGTCCTCGCGCATGGTGAAGCAGGCAGCGTCCCGTTCGTAGCCGGCAAGCATTTTGATCGCCGGAAAGGCCTCGCATCCGGCCAGCATGACCAGTTCCACGAAGGCGTCGCGCGTGCCCGAAGTCGGCGGCGGGCCGAGCACCTCGATGCGCACGTCCGGCAGGCCGGCGTCGATGTCGGCCCAAGTCATGTAGGGATTGGGGATCAGGCCGCTCCCGTTGGAATCGGGGACGTTCTTCGCCAATGCCAGGTAAACCTGCTCGCGCGCCAATTCGTATACGGGCGCACCGTTGAAATTGGCCAGTACGATGCCGTCATAACCGATCTTGACTTCGACGATTTCCCGGATGCCGTTGCCGGTGCATTCGTCGATTTCCGATTGCGTTACTCGCCGGGACGAATTGGTGATATCCGGATACTGTACGCCGATCCCGGAGCAAAACAGCTTGAAGCCGCCGCCGGATCCCGTTGACTCGATCTTGGGCGTGCTGAAGTCGGTGGAGCGGCCGAATCGCTCCGCGACCACGGTGGAAAACGGGTATACGGTGGATGATCCGACTATGTTGATGTAGTCTCGGGCGGCTTGCGCGTGGGCCGACTGGACAAGAAACGCGGTCCCCAATGCGGACACGCACGCAACGAACGAAGCGGAATACCTTCCCATCGTGGCTCCCTGGTGAATTGAGTGAATGGCTCAAGGCAACAAGCCTGCCAGCACAATGTTAAGAATTCATTGCAGTTGCATCGAGATATGATATAGCGCCCTCCGGCGGCTCTATCCGCCGGCGAAAGATGCACGATGACCGATTGGAACAAAACGGTATTGGACCTGACGCGCGACCTGGTCCGGATGCGGTCCGTGACTCCCGCGGACGGTGGATGCCAGGCGCTGCTCGGGGCGACCTTGAAGGCTGCGGGATTCCGGGTGGAGTCCATGCGCTTCGGCAAGGTTGACAACCTGTGGGCGCGCAGGGGCGACTCCGGCCCCCTGTTGTGCTTTGCCGGGCATACGGATGTGGTGCCGCCGGGTCCGGTGACGGAATGGGCGGTCGATCCCTTTGCGGGGGAGATTTGCAATGGCCGTTTGATCGCACGCGGCGCTGCGGACATGAAGTCCGGTCTGGCCGCGATGACCGTGGCTTGTCAGCGCTTTGTGCGCGACCATCCCGACTATCCCGGTTCCATCGCATTCCTGGTCACCAGCGACGAGGAAGGGGAAGCGCGCGACGGAACGCTCAGGGTGATGGAAGAGCTGGACCGAAGAGGCGAACGAATCGACTGGTGTGTCATCGGCGAACCCTCCAGCTCGGAGGTCCTTGGCGATGCCGTTCGCGTGGGCCGCCGCGGCAGCCTGACCGGATTAATGACGCTGCGCGGGATACAGGGGCATGTCGCCTACCCTCAGGAGGCCAGAAACCCCATTCACGATCTGGCGGACTTCGTCAGCGCCGTCAATCTCGAACCCCTGGACGAGGGCAACCGGCATTTTCCGCCCAGCAGTTTTCAGATGGTCAATGTCCACAGCGATACCGGCGCCACCAACGTGATACCCGGAGAACTCACGTGCCGCTTCAATTTCCGCTATTCCACGGAGTGGACCCAGGACGCGTTGATCGGGCACATCGAATCGTTGTTGGCGCGGCTAGACATCGACTGCGACATCGATTGGCGCGATGTCGGCCGGCCGTTTCTGACCGCGGAGGGAACGCTGACGAAAGCGGTCGCCCGGGCCGTGCTCGAACAGACCGGACGCGAGCCCGAGCTTTCCACCAGCGGCGGCACCTCCGACGGGCGCTTCATTTCCCCCTACGGCGTGGATGTGGTGGAGTTCGGCCCGGTCAACCGGACGATCCACAAGGTGAACGAGGAAGTGCGGGTGGACGATCTGCCCGTACTTCAGAGGGTCTACTACCGCATCGCGGAACTGTTGCTGATGGAGCCGGCACGCCTCACCGGCGAGCGGCCCTGACGCAGTCTTCAAGCGGAAGCGGTCCAATGTCACCGAGCCCGATGGCCCGGGATGAGCGTCAAGGCCTGATGTGCGAGTCCACGCCGAGGTCGGCGGTGCGTGAGGGTTACTCGGGAGGTCTCAGCAGTTCGTTGAGGCTGGTCTTGGCGCGGGTTTGGGCATCCACGCGTTTGACGATCACGGCGCAGTAGAGACTGTAGCGGCCGTCGTCGGAGGGGAGGCTGCCGGGGACGACCACGGATCCAGAGGGGATCCGGCCGTAGGTGATTGCGCCGGTGGCGCGGTCGTAGATGCGGGTGCTCTGGCCGAGGAAGACGCCCATGGCGATGACGCTGCCGCGCTCGACGACGACGCCCTCGACGACTTCGGAGCGCGCGCCGATGAAGCAGTCGTCCTCGATGATGGTGGGGGTGGCCTGGAGCGGTTCAAGGACGCCTCCGATGCCGACGCCGCCGGAGAGATGGACGTTTCTGCCGATCTGTGCGCAGCTGCCCACTGTTGCCCAGGTGTCGACCATGGTGCCGCGGTCGACGTAGGCCCCGATGTTCACGTAGGACGGCATCAGGACCACGCCGGGGGCGATATAGGCCCCGCGGCGCGCCAGCGCTCCCGGGACGACGCGGGTACCGGAGGCGTCGAAGCTGTCCGCATCGAAGGCGGCGTACTTCAGGGGCACCTTGTCGAAAAAACGCACGCTGCCGTCGCCGACCGGTTCGTTGTCGTTGATGCGGAAATAAAGCAGCACGGCCTTCTTGAGCCATTCGTTGACGACCCAGCCGCCGTCACCGGGTTCGGCGACGCGCAGTTCGCCGGCGTCGAGTCCGCCGATGCAATACTCCACGGCTTCGGCAGTTTCGGCGCTCGCGTTTCCGGGCTTGAGTTCGGCGCGGTTGTCCCAGGCCGATTCGATCACCTCAATCAACTGCGTCATGGATTCTGATCTCCCGGGGGCCTGTGGCCACAGATACGAAATTTTCGGGTTGATGGAGCACTGGGGTTTGGCGCCGTGCCTAGTTGGCCGGCAACGACAGCGTGGACTCGATCGCCTCGACGAGGCGGGTACAGCGAGACTCGTCCAGGCGCCGGTAATTCAGCGTGGTGACGAAGAAGACGTCCTCGGCGCGTTCGCCCAGCGTGGCGATCTTGGCGTTATGCAGGGCCACCCGCTGTTCCTCGAAGATCTTGCCCACCTGCAGCAACAGGCCGGGCCGGTCCGCCGCCACCAGTTCCAGTACCGTACGGTTATTCACGGGATCCTGCGAAACGCCGACCTGAACCGCCGTGGAGAACATGCGTACCTGCCGCGGCGCCCGGCGGTGGACCTTGAGCGGACGGTCGTCCGAAGCGGTCAACGCCTTGGGCAACCGACGGCGAATTTCCCGCAGCCTGCCATTCTCCTCGATGCGGCTGCCGTCGCTCTCGAGCACGCAGTAGGTATCGAGGGTCTGCCGGCCGCTCATGGGTACGATGCGGGCGTCGACGATCGTCAGGCCCAGCTCATCCAGCGCCGCGGTGATGCGTACGAACGACCGCATCCGCTTGGGGGCGTACACCATGACGGCTGTCAGTCCCTCGGAAACTCGGTCGCTGACGTCTACGACCACGGACGGGTCCGGTCCGGACTCCACCAGCACGCGGGTATGCCAGGCGATCTCCTCGGGCCGGTGCCGCAGATAGTATTCGTCCGTGAAGCTCTTCCACACGGGTTTCCAGTCGGGCGGTCCGAATCCCATTTCCTGGAGCAGGTCGCGGGCCCCGCTCTGGGTTTCGCCGATCAGTTCGTCCGCGTCGATGGGCCGCGCGAAGCCGCGCCGCAGGGCGCGCTTGGTGAGTTCGTAGAGTTCCCGGAACAGGGTGTCTTTCCAGGAGTTCCAGATCTTGGGGTTGGTGCCCCGTACGTCGGCGACGGTCAGCAGATAGAGGTAGTTCAGGTGCGTCATGTCGCCGACCGCGCGCGCGAATTCATTGACCACGCCGGGGTCGTTCAGGTCCTTCTTCTGCGCGGTCATGGAGAGCAGCAGATGGTGCCTGACCAGCCATGCCAGCAGGCGGGCGTCATAACGGCTCATGCCGTGTTCGAGGCAGAACGCCTCCGCGTCGACGGCCCCGAGTTCCGAGTGATCGCCGCCGCGGCCCTTGGCGATGTCGTGGAACAGCCCGGCCAGGTAGGCGACTTCGGGTTTTTCCAGGGACTGCATGATGCGGCTGCAGGCCGGGAACTCGTGGTCGAACCTCGGCAGCGCAAAGCGGCGCAGATTCTCCACCACGAACAGCGTGTGGGCATCCACCGTGTAGACATGGAACAGGTCGTACTGCATGCGGCCCACGATCCGTCCGAAGGCCGGGATGTAGAGGCCGAGAACGCCGTAGGTGTTCATGCGCTTCAGCGTCCGCGTCACCCCCTGGGGCTCCCGCAGGATGTCCAGGAACAGGCGGTGGTTGCGCGGGTTCTGGCGGAACTCCTCGTCGATCAGGTACAGATGCTGCCTGATGAGCGCGATGGTTCTCGCGCTCACGCCGCGCAGGTCGATATTGCGCTCCAGGAGCAGGAAGATCTCCAGCAACGCCGAGGGGTCGCGTACGAAGATTTCCTCATCGATCGCCTCCAGGTAACCGTTGCGGGCCTGGAAGCCCTTGCCCATGGGTTGTACCGGAATTTTCCGGTCTACGACGATGTCGTCCTCGAACAACTGCAGCAGCATTTCGTTCAGGCGGCTCAACTCCATCACGGTGCGGTAGTAGCGCTGCATGAGTTGCTCCACCGCCAGGGTGAAGGTGGCGTCCTCGTAGCCGAGCATCTTCGCGAGCTTCACCTGGTGGTCGAACAGCAGCCGGTCCTCGCGGCGGCCGACAAGGAGATGCAGGGCGAACCGCGCGCGCCAGAGGAATGCCCGGCCCGTTCTGAGGATTCGCAATTGGCCCGGTGTCAGAAAGCCCCGGGAGTGGAGTTCGTTCAAGCTCCTGGAACCCAGATGGCGCCGGGCGATCCAGACGATGGTCTGGATGTCCCGCAGGCCGCCCGGGCTGGCCTTGATGTTGGGCTCCAGCTTGTAGCCGGTATCGTCGAAGGCGTGATGACGGGCCTCCTGTTCGGCGCACTTCGCATGGAAATAGTCGGCTGAATCCCACACGCGGTCCCGGCCGATGTGTTGCTCGAACGTGTTGAACAGGTCAGCCGGTCCCGTGAGCAGGCGCGATTCCATCATCGTCGTCATCACGGTGACGTCATTGCGGGATTCCACCTCGCAGTCCTCGGGCGTGCGCACGGAATGCCCGACCTCCAGGCCGATGTCCCAGAGGAACATGAAGAACCGGCTGATGGCCTCGTCCGCCGCCGCGTCGCCGGTTCTGTCCCGGAGCACCATGAGATCGACGTCGGAATGGGGGTGCAGTTCGCCGCGGCCGTATCCGCCCACCGCCACCAGCGCGCAACGGTCGCGCAGATCGGCCGCGAAGTGATCCCATGCCGCCAGTACGGCCTGGTCGATGACCCGCGCACGGAAACGCACCAGGGTCTCCACCGATTCGTTGGCGCGGAATCGGTCAGCGAGAGACCGGTGAGCATTGGCGAGAACGTCACGAAATGGCTGGATCGGGCTGCCCGAGTCGGCCAGCGCACGATCCAGCAAGGCTCGATCGACCACTCCGGGACGGTCCGGCGCACGAGTGGCGGCGGTGGTACTCATGGGCCCGCGGCCCCCAGCGTCAGGACTTCGAAGCCGTCTGCCGTGACCAGAACCGTATGTTCCCACTGGGCGGAAAGCGAGTGGTCCCTGGTGACGACCGTCCAGCCGTCGTTCAACAGGCGAACGTGCCGGGAGCCGGCGTTGACCATCGGTTCCACGGTGATGGTCATGCCTTCTTCCAGCCGCATGCCGGTGCCCGGACGGCCGTAGTGAAGGACCTGGGGCTCCTCGTGAAATCCCCGGCCGATCCCGTGGCCGCAATACTCCCGAACCACGGAAAAGCGGTTCTTCTCAACGTGGGTCTGGATCGCGTTGCCGATGTCTCCCAGGCAGGTCCCGGGACGAATCTGCCGGATGCCGAGCCACATGGCGTCGTAGCAGACCTGTGCCAGCCGGCGCCCCAGGATGCCCGGCTTGCCGACGAAGAACATGCGGCTGGTATCGCCGTGAAATTCATCCTTGATGACGGTGATGTCGATGTTGACCGCGTCACCGTTCCTGAGTTTGCGCTCGCCGGGAATTCCGTGGCAGACGACGTGATTCACGGAGGTGCAGATGGATTTCGGGAATCCGCGGTAGTTCAGCGGCGCGGGAATGGCATCGAGTTCGCCGACGATGTATTCATGGCAGATCCGGTCCAGCTCGCCGGTGGAGACACCCGGCCGGACGTGCTCCCCGATCATGTCCAGGACCCCGGCCGCCAGTCTGCCTGCGACCCGCATCTTGTCCTGTTCGAGGGTGGATTTGATCGTTGCGGTCATCGGAGTTGCCTTTTCGGCTGCATTCGGGCACGTGCCGGCTACCCGCGATTGTTGCCGATGGGAGCCTATGGTATAAAGCCCGCGCCCCGGCCCGCAAATATTGCGAGCCGGAGCAACCGACTACACACACGTGCCAGAACCCGTGGCGGGGTGCTCCGGATGAAAACCGGAGTTGCTGGCGGGGGCCACGTGGAGGACTAACCCGACCGAGGTACTCTCATGACCGACGTATCCATGCGGCGGATGCTGGAAGCCGGCGTGCATTTCGGCCACCAGACGCGCTTCTGGAACCCGAAGATGGCGCCCTTCATCTTCGGCGAACGCAACCGCATCCATATCATCAACCTGGAGCGCACGCTCCCCCTGTACCAGGAAGCCTGCGAATTCATCCGACGGGTTATCGCCGATGGCGGTACCGTGCTGTTCGTGGGATCCAAGCGCGCCGCGCGCCAGGCGATTTCCGAAGAAGCCGTCCGTTGCGGTATGCCCTACGTGAGCCATCGCTGGCTGGGCGGAATGCTGACGAACTTCAAGACCATTCGAAAGTCCGTCGCGAGGCTCAAGGAACTGGAAGAAATC
>VYEH01000017.1:9372-16328 GCA_009843005.1 Pseudomonadota bacterium
GGGACTATACGAAGAAGGAAATCCTCGGGCTCAGCCGCGAACGCGACAAGCTGGAGCGGACCCTGGGCGGCATCAAGGACATGGAGTCGCTGCCCGATGCGGTTTTCGTCGTCGACGTGGGTCACGAGGAGATTGCCGTCAGGGAGGCGATCAAACTGGGAATCCCCATCGTGGCGGTGGTGGATACCAACTCCTCGCCGGACGAAATCGACTACGTGGTGCCGGGCAACGACGATGCGATGGGCGCCATCAGATTGTATGCCCACGGTGCGGCGGAGGCGGTCCTGGAGGGCAAGTCGTCGATTCCCGATGTCCCGGTGGGCGATGACGAGTTCGTGGAACTGGATGCAGAAGGCAAGCCGAAGGTAGCGGGGGGCCGGCGTCCCGGTCGGGGCGGCGTCAGGAAACGCCCCGCGCGCAAGGCGGTGGTGAGGAAGAAGCAGTCGAAGTTGAGCGCCGTTCGCGATGCCGCCGCCGAGGAGGCGCCCGTGCCCGGTCCGGCAGCGACGGTGGCCGCGCCATCGGACGAGGCGGCGAAGGCGGAGCCCCCGGCAGAAGCAACCGAAGCGCCGGAGGCCGAATCGTCCACGGAGGAGAGTGCGCCGGCCGACGCATCCGGCACGGATACGCCGGACGCGGTGAAGGCAGCCGAAGCGGAGGCAGCAGACCCGGAGGTGACGGAAGCAGCCGACGTCGATGCGGAAGTGGCTGAGCCGGACGGAAACGATGCCGGGGAGTCCGACGCATCCGGCGCAGAGCCGGCAGGCGAAGAGATGGCCGGCGATGAAGCGGGGACGGACAGCGCCCCGGAACCGGACGCGGAGAAGGCGGCCGAACCTGATGACGGCCAGGCCGTATAGAGGATTACGTAATGCCGATAACAGCAGCATTGGTGAAACAGCTTCGGGAGCGAACCGGAGCCGGCATGATGGATTGCAAGCGGGCCCTGACCGAGGTCGATGGAGACCTGGAACGGGCTGCGGAATTCCTGCGCAAGGCGGGGCAGGCCAAGGCCGACCGCAAGGCGGCGCGCGTGGCCGCCCAGGGCCTGGTACTGTTGCGGGAGGATGCGGACCGCAGTCGATGCGTGGTTCTGGAGATCAACTGCGAGACGGACTTCGTCGCCAAGGACGAGAATTTCATGCGCTTCGCGGAGTCTCTGGCGGATCTTGTCCTGAGCAGGGAGCCGGCGGACGTCGAGGAACTCCTCGCCATGGAGGTAGAGGGCGAGAGCGTCGAGGCCCTGCGCCGGCAACTGGTCGCCAAGATCGGTGAGAACATATCCGTGCGCCGATTCGAACTGGTTTCAAGCAGCGATGTACTTGGCGCGTACTCCCACCACGGGCGCATCGGCACCCTCGTCGAGATGCAGGGCGGTTCGGTGGACCTGGCCAGGGACCTGGCGATGCAGGTTGCCGCCATGTCGCCCCGTTACGTCGGCTGGGACGACATACCCGAAGCCGAGCTTGCGAAGGAGAGGGAGATTCTTGCGGTGCAGGCGGAGAAGGAGGGCAAGCCGCCCCACATCGTCAGCAAGATGGTCGAGGGCCGCCTGCGCAAGCAGTTTGACGCCGTGACCCTGTCGTCGCAGGCGTTCGTGAAGGATCCCGACAAACGCGTTCGCGACCTGCTGGCGCAGAGCGGCGCCAGTGTGCTGCGATTCCTCCGCTATGAAGTGGGCGAGGGGATCGAAAGGCGCGAGGTGGATTTCGTCAAGGAGGTCAGGGAGCAGGCGTCCGCCAAGTAGCGGAGCGCTGCTGCAGCACTGGCATCGGCTGCCGACGGCCGGCCTTGGCCTTACAATAGTCCCGGACTACCCGCGGGGGGAGTATCCGGGCAGCGGAGAAAGGGAGCCCATGGGCCAGGAGTCGCCAGCCTACAAACGCGTATTGCTCAAGCTCAGCGGCGAGGCGCTACTGGGTTCCCTGGAGTACGGCATCGATCCCGCGATCATTCGGCGCATCGCCGAGGAAATCGTCGAGGTTCAGTCCCTGAATGTCCAGGTGGGCCTGGTCATCGGCGGGGGCAATATCTTTCGCGGCGCCGGTCTCGCCGAAGGCGGAATGGACCGGGTAACCGGCGACCAGATGGGCATGCTGGCCACGGTGATCAACTCGCTCGCGCTTCAGGACGCGCTGGAACGCCTGGGCGCGGTCGCCCGCGTCATGTCGGCCATCCAGATTCACGAGGTCTGCGAGGACTACATCCGGCGCCGCGCCATACGCCACCTGGAGAAAGGGCGAGTGGTGATCTTCGCCGCCGGCACCGGCAACCCATTTTTCACCACCGACACGGCCGCAAGCCTGCGTGCGATAGAGGTCGGCGCGGATGTGCTGATCAAGGCCACCAAGGTGGACGGAGTGTATTCGGCGGATCCGCTCAAGGATCCACAGGCGGTTCGCTACGATGGGCTGTCCTTCGATCAGGTGCTTGCTGACAAGCTGAATGTCATGGATGCCACCGCGGTGGTGATGTGCCGTGACAATGACCTGCCGCTCGTGGTGTTCAACCTGACCAACGATGGCGATCTGGTGCGTCTGGTCCGGGGCGAAAGCCTCGGCACGGCCGTGGTCAACGATCTGCCGCCGACGGGGACCGGCGATGATTGACGATCTGCCACAGACGGGGACTGGCAATGCTTGAAGAACTACAACAACACGGCGCAGTGCGCATGCGCAAGAGCGTCGAGGCGCTCAGGGGGGAGTTCAAGCGGTTGCGGACCGGCCGCGCGCATACCGGCCTGCTGGAACACATCACCGTGGAGTACTACGGTACGCGGGTCCCCATCAACCAGACCTCCACGGTCGCGGTGGAGGATGCCCGAACCCTCGTGGTCTCGCCCTGGGAGAAGCAGATGGTTCCCGCGGTGGAGCGGGCGATCATCAATTCCGACCTCGGGCTGACGCCGGTCACGGCCGGCGTGGTGATTCGAGTGCCGCTGCCTCCCATGACCGAAGAGCGGCGCCGGGATCTGGTCCGCGTCGTGCGTCACGAAACCGAGGTCGCGCGTGTCGCCGTGCGCAACATTCGCCGCGACATCCTGAGCGACGTCAAGGACCTGCTGGCGGAGAAAATGATCACGGAAGACGATCAGCACCGGGCCTACGACGACGTGCAGAAGCTGACCGACAGTCACATTGCAGCCATGGACGCACTCCTTGGGGAAAAGGAAAAGGAAATCATGGAGTTCTGATGGTTGCATCGGCGCGCACTTCAATGGCCGTCGCACGGGTTCCGTACCATCTGGCCGTGATCATGGACGGTAACGGACGATGGGCCGAGCGGCGCGGGCTGCCCCGCCGGGCGGGTCACCGCCACGGAATCGAGCCCGTTCGCGCGGTGGTTGAAAGTTGCGCCGAGCTGGGGGTCAGATACCTGACATTATTCGCGTTTTCGAGCGAAAACTGGAATCGCCCCGAGGACGAGATTCACGGTCTGATGTCGCTGTTTCTGGAGGCCCTGGACCGGGAGGTGGCCGAGCTGGATGAGCAGAACGTTCGACTGCGATTCATGGGCGAGAGCCAGCGGCTCGACCCCGGTCTCCGGCGTTCCATGCGCGCTGCCGAAACCCGCACCGGCGGCAATACCCGATTGGACTTGTCGGTGGCGGTTGCCTATGGAGGCCGCGGCGACCTGGTCAACGCCGCCCGCAGGCTGGCCCGCCAGGCTGCGGCGGGCACGCTCGATCCGGATGAGATCGATGCAGAGCGGTTCGCCGCGGAACTGGAGATGGCTCGCATTCCGGATGTCGACCTGCTGATCCGGACCGGCAGCGACCGGCGGATCAGCAATTTCCTGTTGTGGAGCCTGGCCTACAGCGAACTGTATTTCTCAAACGTGCTCTGGCCCGACTTCAACTCCGGGGAACTGAACCGGGCCATCGAATACTACGGCAGCCGCCAACGCCGGTTCGGCCGCACGGCGCAGCAGATCGAGGCGAGCCTGTGCTGAAGGCACGCGTCATCACCGCGCTTGTGCTGGCCGGCGGGATGACGGTGACCGTGCTCTACTTTCCCACATGGGCCGTGGCCTGGGTCATCGGGCTGTTCTGTCTTGGGGGCCTGTGGGAATGGGCCGGGCTGACACGCCTGCACGGCGTAGCGCGCTGGGTCTATCTGTCGGCCTTTGCCCTGCTGATGCTGGGCCTGGCCAGGTGGGGACTGGATCGGGGCTGGACGGCAAACACCATCATGGCCATCGCGGTCTTCTGGTGGGGCCTTGCGGCGCTGGCCCTGCGAATTCGCCCGCAGCGCATACCCCTGTACCTGGTGGGCGCCACCGGGCCGCTGGCGCTGTTGCCCGCCTGGTTCCTGCTGACCCACCTGCACGGTAACGCGGCGCAGGGGCCCAGCCTGACGCTCAGCATCATGCTGATCGTGTGGGCTGCGGATGTCGGCGGCCACGTCGTCGGAGGGAACTGGGGGCGGGTAAAGCTCGCGCCCCGCGTGAGCCCCGCCAAGACCTGGGAAGGCGTGATCGGCGGTGTGGCGCTGGCTACCCTGTTTGCGTTGTCAGCGGGCCTGTTGCTCGATCTGCCCGCCGCGACGTTCGTGGCCATCGGAGTTGCGGCTGCGCTCGTCTCCGTCGTTGGCGATCTCACGGTGAGCATGCTCAAGCGCAACGTCAGCGTGAAGGACAGCGGCTGGTGGCTGCCCGGACACGGAGGGATACTGGATCGAATCGACGGTCTCGTCGCTGCCGCACCGATCTTCTTTCTTGGGCTCGTGGCTGCGGGCATCATGGGTTGAATGGAATCTGAACCCGTGACTTCAACAACGGTCTTAACCATACGAATCGTGATCTTGGGCAGTCGTCACGGGGTGGGTAGAATAGTCATGCTGGTGCACGTGGGCCGTCCGGCACTGGCCGGGGCAGACCGACCGGGAGTGAACTACGGATGATCGATGTGATTCTTGCGATTGCGGCGTTTATCGTCACGATCGGCATTCTCGTGTCGTTCCACGAGTATGGGCACTTTTCCGTGGCGCGCGCACTCGGATTCAAGGTGCTGCGATTCTCGGTCGGATTCGGTAAACCGCTGTATCGATGGCAGGGGCGCACGCCCTCCGGCGCCGTCGTTGCCGGAACGCCCGCCCCGGCGCCGACCGAGTACTGGATATCGAGCATTCCTCTGGGCGGCTACGTGAAACTGCTGGACGAGCGAGAAGGGCCCGTTCCCGCCGCCGAGCGCCACATGGCATTCAATCGCCGCCCGATCCCGCAGCGCATCGCCGTTCTCGCCGCCGGCCCGGGATTCAACTTCGTGTTCGCCATCATGGCGTACTGGCTCATGTTCGTGACCGGGGTGCCCAGCCTGAAGGCTTTCGTGGGCGACGTGACGCCCGGTTCCACGGCGGCGCAAGCAGGGCTGGCCGAGTATGATGAGATCCTGGCTGTCGGCGGTCAGCCCACCCCCACGTGGGAGGCCGCCACGCTTGCGATTCTCGACGAATTACTGAGGGACGGTCGCATCGACATGACCGTGGAAGGTGCGGACGGCCGGGCCAGAACGGTGGAACTGGACGTGCGCGGGCGGGAAGCGGAATTGACCGAACCGGAGTCCTTGTGGGATGGATTGGGATTTACCCCCGGAGCCCTGCCTCCGGTGATTGGTGCAGTGACCCCCGACGGTCCCGCGGAACGCGCCGGCTTCCTTCAGGGTGATCGACTGTTGAGTGCGGAGACTGAGCCTGTAGACAATTGGGCGACGTGGGTGGAATTCGTTCGCTCACGTCCCGGCCAGACCGTGTCGGTGCTCGTTCAGCGCGGTGGAAGCGAACGCAGACTGACATTGGCCATCGGCAGCGTGGACCAGGACGGGCAGGTCATCGGCCGCATCGGCGCCGGCGCCGACAACTACGTAGAGCAGCGTTACGGAGTCGTCGAATCGGTTCCCAGGGGCATCGCCAGGACCTGGGAAATGAGCGCGCTGACCCTGCGCATGCTCGGGCGCATGGTCGTGGGCGACGTATCGGTTCGCAACATCAGCGGACCCCTGACGATCGCCGCTTTCGCGGGCGACAGCGCCCGTGCCGGACTGACCGCGATCCTGAGCTTTCTGGCCATAGTCAGCATCAGCCTGGGTATCCTGAACCTGTTGCCCGTACCGCTGCTGGACGGCGGTCAGATCGTGTACCAGGCGGTTGAATGGGCCAAGGGATCGCCCTTGTCGGAGCGCGCGATGCTGATTGGCCAGCAGGTGGGCCTGGTCATGCTCTTCGTGTTGATGAGCTTTGCCTTCTATAATGACTTTGCAAGGATTTTCGGCTGATGCACAGGTTGAACGTGTCGGGATCGAGAACGGCTCTACGAACGGGCGCCGCCGCCCTGTTGGCCCTGGTGCTCAACTGCGCGCACTCGCAGGGGTTCGACCCCTGGGTGGTACGGAACTTCGAGGTCGAAGGCGCCCAGCGGATTTCCACGGGTACGATCTATAACTACCTGCCGCTGAACATAGGCGACACCGTAACCGACCAGCGCGTTCGGGAGTCCATCCGTGCGTTGTACTCGACTGGGTTCTTCCAGGACGTCGAATTCCGCAGGAACGCCGATACGCTGGTCATCGCGGTGTTGGAGCGCCCGTCCATCGAGGAATTCACCATTGAGGGGAACGACGAGATCAAGACGGAGGACCTCGAGGAGTCGCTGCGTCAGGTCGGCCTGACACGGGGCAAGGTCTTCGACCGCTCGGTGCTCGAGGAGGTTCAGCAGTTCCTCTACGAGCAGTACTACAGCCGGGGCCGCTACGGCGTCAGCGTGGAAACGCCCATCGAGGACATCGGCGACAACCGCGTCCGGGTGGGCATCGAGATCGAGGAGGGCGCACGCTCAAAGATCCGGCAGATCAACGTCGTCGGCAATACCAGTTTCACCGACAGGGAGATCCTCGGCGACTTCGAGCTCAGCACGGGTAACTGGTTGTCCTTCATCAGGAACGACGACCGATATTCCAAGGA
>VYEH01000017.1:16338-21628 GCA_009843005.1 Pseudomonadota bacterium
GTTTTGCGGACTTCCGCGTGGAGAGTATTCAGGTCGCCATTTCGCCGGACAAACAGGACATCTTCATCACCGTCAATGTCACAGAGGGCGACCGTTACACCATTTCCGACGTCCAGTTGGCCGGCGACCTGGTAGTGCCCGAAGAGGAACTCAGGAGGCTGATCTTCGCCCAGCCCGGACAACTGTTCTCCCAGCAGGTGATCGCGCTCAGCGAAGAGTATCTGACGCTGCGCCTGGGCCAGGACGGGTATGGCTTCGCCCAGGTTCAGGCCGTGCCCGAACTGGACGAGGAGAGCAAGGAAGTTGCCATTACCTTCTTTGTGGATCCCAGGAATCGCGTCTACGTACGCCGTATCAATTTCAACGGCGCCGACAGCGTCAACGACGAGGTATTTCGCCGCGAGATGCGTCAGTTGGAAGGGGCCTACCTTTCCAATGCGGCACTGGAGCGGTCGCAGATTCGCCTGCAGCGTCTGCCCTACATCGAGTCGGTGGAATTCGAGACGGTCCCCGTACCCGGCTCACCGGACCTGGTGGACATCGAGTTCGCGGTCGAGGAAGGGTTGCCCGGACAGTTCGGCGGCGGCATCGGCTATTCCGAGTACTACGGGCTTACGCTCAACGGCAACTTCGTCCATTCCAATTTCATGGGTACCGGAAACCGTGTCGGCGTGGACCTGAGCGGCGGTGACTTCTACAAGGTCTACAGCCTGAATTTCACCGACCCGTATCGGACCATCGACGAGCTCTCGCGAACCCTGTCGATCTCCTACCGGGACATCAGGCAGTTCACGTCGGCCACGTCGGACTTCTCCACACAGACCATCACGGCCGGCGCCGACTGGTCCTACCCGGTGACCGAGATGCAGTACCTGCGCTTCGGACTCTCTGCCTCCCAGGCCCAGATGGTGACCGGGTACTACAGTTCGCAACAAGCTGCGGAATGGGTCCGGAATCACGGCAATCCCTTCACCATCGACGGGGGGCAATTTTTCGGAACAACGGTCGAAACCCTCGATGTTGCCCTGGGCTGGTCCTTCGACTCCCGCAACCGCTTCATTTTCCCCACCCGGGGGCTGCGGCTGGCCGCCAACCTGAGCGCTTCGATTCCCGGCAGCGAGGTCGAGTACTACATCGCCTCGCTGGACTACACCCAGTACATCCCGCTATTCGGCGCCTGGATGCTCAAGCTCAACTCCGAGCTGGCGCTGGGCGAGCCCTACGGGGAAGAAACACAGGCGCTGCCGCCCTACCGCTATTTCTACGGCGGCGGCCCGGGCACCGTGCGGGGCTACCGGGAAAGCTGGCTCGGCCCGCGGGATTCCCTGTCCAACCCCCATGGCGGCAACCTGTTGGTCGCCAACCAGTTCGAACTGGTCTTTCCGTTGCCGGAGCGTTTCGCGACTTCGGCTCGCGCCGCGCTGTTTTACGACATCGGTAACGTATTTCACACGGGCGGGGTGACCTTCTACGATCGCCTGGGCGACCGGGTCAGCTACGACTTCGATGCGGAACGGCTCAAACATTCCGTCGGATTAGCGGTAGAATGGCTGGCGCCGTTGGGGCTGTTGAGATTCAGCTACGGGTTGCCCCTGAACGCCGACGAGGAGACGGATCGGTTCTGGGGCGACCGTACGGAGGAATTCCAGTTCACGGTCGGCAACGCGTTCTAACGGAGAATTCATGAGGTTCAGGATGACATCGTTTGCAGGACTTCGGGTCGGGTTGCTGCTCGCCGCACTTCTGGCCGGCGCAGCGGCGGTCGCTCAGACGGAGGGGCTCCGGATCGGCGCCGTGGATTTCGGACGGCTGATCGATCAGTCGCCGCAGGCTCGCATGGCGACGGAAGCCCTGCAGGAAGAATTTGCGCCACGCCAGCGCGAGATCGCCGCGCTGCAGCGCTCGCTGCAGGAGAAACAGGAAACCTACCAGCGCGACAGCGCGATCATGGGCGAGACGGAACGCCTGAATCTCGAACGCGAGATTACTGCCGAGCAGCGCGACATGCAGCGGGAGCAAACCGCATTCATTGAAGACATGGATATTCGGCGCAACGCGGAACTGACCCGCGTCCAGGAAGCGCTGATACAGGAAGTGCAGATTTATTCCCGCGCCGCCGGCTACGATCTTGTGGTTGCCAACCCACTCTACTACGGCAGCGCCGTGGACATTACCGAAGAAGTGTTGCGCAGGCTGGAAGCCGACTTCGCCGCCGAGGACACGGGAGCGGCTGAATAACTCCCGCGGCGGATCAATCCGACGCGCCATCCCGGCGCGCCGCGACGCTCGCTGAACTCGCGGATCGGTTCAACTGCGAGGTACGCGGCAACCGCAGCCGGCCGATCCACTCCGTCGGGACACTGGCGAGTGCGACCGCCGAGGCCATCAGCTTCCTGGCCAACCCCGCCTACCGGCGTCACCTGGCGACAACCCGGGCGGGCGCGGTGATCCTGGAAGAGCGCTTCGCCGCCGAATGTCCCGTGCCCGCACTGGTTGCCGCCAATCCGTATGCCGTCTACGCGCGCGTGGCGCAATTCCTCCATCCGCCATCGGCGGCTGAGCCGGGAATACATCCGTCCGCGAGCGTTGCCGATGGGGCCGTCGTGCCCGGGTCGGCCCAGGTATGCGCTCAAGCCGTGGTGGGCGCCGGCGCCAGGCTGGGCGAATCGGTGATTATCGGCGAAGGTTCGGTGGTGGGCGCCGGTGCGTCCATCGGCGACGGGACCCGCCTGGCGCCCCGGGTGGTACTCATGGACGGCGTCAGGGTGGGCAGACGCTGTCTGCTCCATTCCGGCGCGGTGGTCGGCAGCGACGGGTTCGGGTTTGCCCGTGAAGACCCGGAGTGGATCAAGGTGCCTCAACTGGGCGGCGCGGTCATCGGCGACGACGTGGAGATCGGGGCCAATACCACGGTGGATCGCGGCGCCGTCGAGGACACCGTGATCGAAGACGGCGTCAAGATGGACAACCAGGTGCAGATCGCGCATAACGTGCGTATCGGCGCGCACACGGTCATGTCCGCTTTTTCGGGCGTGGCCGGCAGCACCCGCGTCGGCGTCAGATGCCTGTTCGGCGGCGCCGTCGTCGTGGTCGGGCACCTGACGATCTGCGACGACGCGGTCTTCACCTTCCGCACGGCGGTGCTCAGGTCGGTCACCGAACCGGGTACCTATTCGGGGACGCTGGGCGCCGAGGAAGCCGGTCTATGGCGCCGCAACGCGGCCCGGTTCCGGGCGCTGGACGAGACCGTGCGGCAATTGCGGGCGAGTACGAAGCCGGGACGGAGTACGGAAGGTGACTGAGCGCTATTGCATCGATGTGGAAGGCATCATGGAGCGAATTCCGCATCGTTACCCGTTCCTGTTGCTCGACGGCATCCTGCGCTGCAAGCCCGGCGAGACCATCACAGCCGTCAAGAACGTGTCATTCAACGAGCCGTATTTCCTGGGTCATTTCCCCGGGCACCCGGTGATGCCCGGCGTGCTGATCGTGGAAACCATGGCGCAGGCAGCGGGCGTGCTCATCTGGGAAAGCGTGCCGCCGGACGAGCGTGACTTTACCCTCTACCTGGTTGCGGTGGAAAAGGCGCGGTTCAGGCGTCCCGTGCGGCCGGGCGACCGATTGGCGGTCTCCGCGACGCTGACCTCGCGCCGCCGGAACTTCTGGCGATTCGACGCTGTGGCCGAAGTGGACGGAACGCGGGTGGCGAGTTCCGAATTCGTGCAAACGCCGGGACTGCCGCGGTGATCGATGCGCGGGCCGTGGTTTCCGACGGGGCGCGTCTGCACCGGGATGTGTCGGTCGGTCCCTACAGCATCATCGGTCCGGACGTTGAGATCGGGCCGGGTACACGAATCGAGTCCCATGTCGTGCTGAAGGGGCCCTGCGTCATCGGCGAGGAAAATCACATCTTTCAGTTTGCCTCCATCGGCGACGATCCCCAGGACAAGAAATACGCCGGCGAGTTGACGGAACTGGTCATCGGCGACCGCAACACCATCCGGGAATACTGCACGATCAATCGAGGTACGATTCAGGGCGGCGGGAAGACCCGGGTTGGGCACGACAACTGGATCATGGCGTATGTCCACATCGCGCACGACTGCGTTATTGGCAACCAGACCGTCCTGGCCAACAACACGACCCTGGCCGGACACGTGCAGGTAGGCGATTGGGCGGTACTGGGCGGTTTCACGGGCGTGCACCAGTATTGCCGTATCGGCGCCCACGCACTCACCGGCATCTTCACCGCGGTGACCAAGGACATTCCCGCCTACGTGACGGCGGCCGGCCGCCCGGCCGTGCCCCGCGGCATCAACGCCGAGGGGCTGCGGCGGCGCGGGTTCGGCGCAACCCGGATCAGCCGCATCCGTGAAGCCTACCGGACGATTTACCGCCAGGGGCTCAAGTTGGAGGAAGCGCTTGCGATTCTCCGTGAGCGAGCCGAATCGCACGAAGATATTCGCGTTCTGCTGGACTCCGTCAGCGAGAGTTCCCGTGGCCTGGTCCGCTAGCAGCCCGTGGCAAAAGTCCCGCGGCATGGGCCGTACCGGCTGGCCGAAGACGGCCGATCGACCGACGATGCATCCCGGCTGACTGCGTTGCTCGTCGGTCAAATATTCCCGATATTCTCTCTCCTCGCGCCTTGTCAGCCGGGTGCCTCGCCGGTCTCGGTGCTCGCGCGACTTATGCCACGGACTGCTAGCCCGTGGTAAGGAACCCGCGTATCGGGTTGGTGGCGGGTGAGGCCTCCGGAGATACGCTGGGCGGGGGGCTGATCGACGCTCTGCGCGACAGGTTGCCCGATGCGCGGTTCATGGGGGTGGCCGGCCCGCGAATGATCGCCGCCGGATGCGAGCCCTGGCATCGCACCGAAGAGTTGTCGGTGATGGGGCTTGCCGAGGTCCTGCGGCACCTGCCCCGCCTGATCAGGTTTCGCAGGCATCTGCTGCGCAGATTGCTGGCCTCCGATCTCGACCTGTTCGTCGGCATCGACTCGCCCGATTTCAACCTGCCTCTGGAGTCCGCGCTGAAACGGGCGGGCGTACCCACCGTGCAGTATGTCAGCCCCCAGGTCTGGGCCTGGCGGCAGTCCCGGGTGGCGAACATTCGCAAGTCCGCGGACCAGGTTCTCTGCCTGCTGCCCTTCGAGACGGATTTCTACGAAGCCCATGGGGTCGGCGCCCGGTTCGTCGGCCATCCGCTGGCCGACGAAGTGCCGATGGAAACACCGGTGGCTGAAGCCAAAGCCTCCCTGGACCTGGACGTGAACAAGCCGGTTTTGGCATTG
>VYEH01000017.1:21638-23923 GCA_009843005.1 Pseudomonadota bacterium
CGCGCGCCTGGCAAGACCGGATCTGGATACCGTTGCATGGATGCGTTCCCGGCGGCCCGAGCTTCAGGTTATCACCGGGCTGGCCAACGAGAGCACCGCCGCCGTATTCCTGGAGCAGGTTCGTTCAAGCCGCCTCGATCCGCCGCCGGCTGTTCACATCGGCCGGGCGCGCCAGGTGATGGCGGCCGCCGACGTGGTTCTCACCGCATCGGGAACGGCCAGCCTGGAAACGATGCTGACCAAGCGTCCCATGGTTGTCGCCTACATCGTCTCCGCCGTCACGCATCGACTGGTAAGGCTCCTGGGCTTTCGCAGGCTTTCGCATTTTGCCTTGCCGAATCTGCTGGCCGGCAGGCGCGTCGTGCCGGAATTCCTGCAGGGTGACGTGCGCGCAGACGTGCTCGGTCCGGCACTTGAATCGTACCTTGACGCTGAGCACGGACGGGGCAAGGATAGCGGCTGGTATGAAACATTTCAGTCGATCCACGGGCGGTTGCGCCGCAACGCCAGTGAAAGGGCGGCGAGCGCCGTGGTGGAACTCATGAATACGAAGACGCCCTGATCCATGAAACGGATCGTTTCTGGCGGAACGGGAGTGGTTGCCGGCGTTGACGAAGCCGGTCGTGGGTGTCTCGCGGGACCCGTCGTGGCGGCCGCGGTCGTCCTGCACCCTGACCGTCCCGTTGCGGGGCTCAGGGACTCGAAGCTGTTGAGTCACTCAAGGCGCATCCGGTTGGCGAAGGCTATCCGCCAGCGCGCCCGGGCCTTCGCAGTGGCGCTGGCAGCACCCTGCGAAATCGATGATGTGAACATCCTGCAAGCCACTCTGCGGGCCATGGAACGGGCCGTAAGCGGATTGCAGTTCGACCCGGACCTTGTTCAGGTGGATGGCAACCAGGCGCCTCGCTTCAACGGCGGCGGGCCTGCGGTTCAGGCAGTGGTGGGGGGTGATCGTATCGTGCCCGCCATCAGCGCGGCCTCCATCCTCGCCAAGGTCTATCGGGACCGGCTCATGGGCCTTTGGCATATCCGGTATCCAGGCTATGGTTTCAATACGAACAAGGGCTATCCCACTTCGGTGCATCTGGCTGCGCTGAACAGGATCGGCCCGTGTGCCATTCATCGGCGCAGTTTCGCGCCCGTGCGCCACGCCGATGCAGGCCGTTCGGGGCAGTGACGCCAGCGAGCCGGGATAATGTGCAGGACATGAGTCGCTTCGTCCACCTTTCGGTTCACAGCGAGTATTCCCTCGTGGACGGGGTCGTACGCGTCCCTGAACTGGCCGAAAGCGTACGTGCCAAGGGAATGCCTGCGGTGGCTCTCACCGACCACATGAACGTCTTCGCGATGGTGAAGTTCTACAAGGCGGCCATCAACCACGGCCTCAAGCCCCTGATCGGCGCCGACATCCGGGTCGCGGAATCGCCGCGGGACGCTGTGCCGACCCGCCTGACGCTGCTCTGTGCGAATGCAGCCGGATTCCACAACCTGAGTCGCATGCTGAGTCTCGCGTACTCTCGCAGACAGGGCAGGGGCGAGGTGCTCGTGCTCAAGCGCTGGCTTGAAACGGATGCGCTGGATGGCCTGATCGCACTTTCCGGAGGCCAGTATGGCGAGGTTGGCTGGACGCTCCTGGGGACCAGGCCGGAGCGGGCCGCCGCTGTCCTGGATGAGTGGCTGATTCGGTTTCCGCAACGGTTTTACATTGAGTTGCACCGCGTGGGGTGGCCCGAAGAAAGTGACTACCTGGATGAAGCCGTCCGGCTCGCCGCCACCCACGGGATCCCGGTGGTGGCCACCAATCCGGTTCGTTTCCTCAATCCGGACAACCACCGGGAAGATGAACCCAACGATTTCGAGGCTCACGAAGTACGGGTCTGCATCCAGCAGGGCAAGACGCTGAACGATCCCAGACGTTCCAGGGCCTATACGGAGCACCAGTACCTCAAGTCGCCCGCCGAAATGGAGGAACTCTTCGGCGACCTGCCCGAAGCGCTGTCCAACAGCGTCGAAATCGCCCGGCGCTGCAGCTTCGAACTGGAACTCGACCGACCCTGCCTGCCCGATTTCAAGGTGCCTTCCGAGCAGACGGCGGCGGCCCACCTCAGGGAGATGACAGTGCGCGGGCTCGGCAAGCGCGGCGTGACGCCTGCGGGTAACGGGGCGATTCCGTTCTCGGACTACGCGGCGAGGTTGGAGAACGAACTGGATGTCATCTGCGAGATGGGCTTCGAGGGCTACTTCCTGATCGTCGCGGACTTCTGCGGATGGGCGCGCGAGAAACG
>VYEH01000270.1:0-19107 GCA_009843005.1 Pseudomonadota bacterium
AGGCGCTTCATGACGTCGGGAAACGCCTGCACGTGCGTCACTAAGGGCTGTTCCCTGAACCATTCGGCAAAGGCGTCGACCGTGCCCAGGTAGGCCGGCTCGGTGATACCACCTTCCCGGCCCGAGGCCAGCGAGTATTCCAGCGAGTCAAGCCCGGTCAGGTTCTCTATGACGAAATCCGGATGGCGTCTGAACTCGACTCGGGCATCGAAGTAACGGGTCCAGGTTTCGCTGATTTCATTGCGAGGGATACCCATGATGAGCACGACCGCAATGGCGCCGACCGACCACAACAAAACATTGCGCCGGGCAATCACGAAGGTGGCCAGTCGATCGAAGAAGAGCGGTTTGTCCTCGCGCAGGCGCCGCGCCTTCAGCGGCAGCAGCGAGAGGACCGCGGGGAGCAGCGCCATGCAGAAACAGAAAGCGCAGAACACGCCGAACGCCACCAGATTGCCCAGCACATGGAACGGAGGCGAATCGGAGGCGTTCAGACTCAGGAACCCGATAATCGTGGTCAGCGAGGTCAGGAACACGGGCGTGGCGTTGTGCCGCAGCGATTCCGCGATCGCCTCCCGCTTGTTCAGTCCCTGACTCATGCGCAGCAGGGTGATCGACACGATGTGCACGGCATAGGCGACCGTGATGGCCATGACGATGATCGGCACGCCGGCATTGGTGGGGCTGAATTCCGTGCGCAGCCAGCCGGCCAGCCCGAGGGTCGTGTTCACGACGAACATGAGCACGATCACAATGGCCAATGTGCCGGGCACCGAACGCAGGAGAATGGCGGCGGCCGTGACAATGACGACGAATACGATGGGCATGAGCCTGCGCAGATCGTCCTGGGTCGCGTCGGCGAAGGCGCGGTGCATGACCACGTCGCCTGTCAGGTAATAGTCGATGTCCGGATGGCTGGCGCGGGCCTCGTCAAGCAGCGCATTCAGGTAGTCGGTGATCTCGACCACTGCGGCGTCCATCGGGTCGGGGAGGAAGAAGTTGATCACCACCCCGCCCACGCTTCCGTCGCGCGAAACCAGCCGTCCAGCGGTTTCCACGGAATTCAATGCGATCGTCTCGACTTCCGCCAACTCTTCGTCGCTCAGGAATTCGGCGCCGTCGACGAGCGGTCCGACGGTCAGGTCATCGCCGAACGCCTCGCTGTGGGAATAGTTGGTCAGCGAATCGACGCGGCTTGAGTACGGCGCTTGCCAGGCAGCCTCCGTCAACTCCTCGATGGCGCCAAGGGTTTCGCGGGTGAATGCGCTGCCCTGTACGGGCGCGACCGCGATCAGCGCCCTGTTCGACTCGGCGTAGGTATCCTCCAGCCGCTCGTACTC
The DNA here is from genome assembly GCA_009843005.1 of Pseudomonadota bacterium. Lineage (GTDB taxonomy): Bacteria > Pseudomonadota > Gammaproteobacteria > Steroidobacterales > Rariloculaceae > UBA6522. Next base: position 1,341 of record VYEH01000270.1, read on the forward strand.
GGCGAGTTCCGGATTGTTCTCGCCGAAGAGAATTCTGTAGTCGTTGGTCACGGTGATGAAACGAACGCCCGCGGTCATGGCGGCCATCACGGCCGCCGCCAGCGCTACCGTCACCCACGGCCGCCGCAGAATCAGATCGAAGATTCTGTCGAGATTCTCCGGAGTCATCGTCCTGGACACTTTCGGCTGCGACCGTCGTGCGCCGGAGCGCGCAGTTTTCCTGGGAGGTCGTCCATCAATCGTTCACCACTCACTTGATTTCGAAGCATGGATATGGTCAGGCATCCTGTAGCTCAGGCCACCTTCGTCGTACACCGATATTTCCAGAAGCTGGGAGAAATTTCCGGATCTGACCAATTGTGTGTTCTTGAACTTTCGTTGAATGCGCTGTTTCAGTTTAAACAGAAACAGCGCGCCAACTGTAGGACTCCACGGATACCGGAACTGCCTGGCGCGCGTGTTTCCGATGAGCGCTCGCGAAAGCCGGTAAGCCAGTGCCGAATCCTCGTCCGGCGGCGGTTCGCACATGAAGCCGACCGTGTAGATGGATTCGGCTTCCGCTCCGTCGGTATACAGAATCGACTCCGGAATCCCCATCAGGTGACCGGCGTAGCGCCACACGGCGAGCACGCTGGCTTTCTCTTCGGCCGTGTACGCAGCGCCCACCTTCATGGAGTAGTCCAGCAGGCGCTTGGAAAACACCGCGATCGCCAGTCCCAGGTGCGCCGCGCTGAGCGGGGTTCCCCAGGCGTCGTGATCCCAGGCGTCCGACTGAGCCAACAGGGTCCTGATGCGGCAATGCACGAAGCGCACGCGCGTGGACAGTTTCCAGCCGTCGCCATCCCGATCCAATCCGCCCGGGAAAAAATATCCACCAACTGCCGGTTGTTCTGCTGCAGGCGCCGCTTGGTCGCCGCCACGCGCTTGGTGGTGTTGAAGGATTTTGCGATCAGCGTGGAGAACCCCTCCACCAGCACGCCCGCGACGAAGGCCACGAGCATCAGGTCGGCGTTGGTGCTGAACGCGCGTGTGCCGGGACGAAACGCCTCGTGATCAAGCCAGGGAGGATCCTCCAGACTGTCGAAGAAATGGCGCAGCGACCGGGGCGCCTTGCGAAGAATGTCGGGCTGCTGTTCGATGCCTGCCTCGATGTATCGGTGCAGGTCGGCGGGACGCATGGAGGACAACTCCTCCATGACCGGATCGAGCGCGGGGTCGCCGATCTTCGTATGGCGGATGTAGTTGTCGGCCCGATTTCGCGCAACCAGCCTGGCTTTCGCGTAGGTCTCGATGTACGCCGAAGGCGCTAAACCCAGTTTTCCGGAACGCTTGAGGAGGGATACGGACACGCCAGTCGGGCTAGTGCTGCATCAACGCGCTCGTCTCAGGCCCGTCTGGGTGAACTCCGCTTCGTCGATCTCCGCTCCGAATTGAAAGTCCGACCAGGTCAACAGAGTGCTCTTTCCGGTCAGGTGATTGACCATGTTCTGCTCGCTCGCCTGCCAGAATCGATCCAGATACAGCACGTAGTCGGACAGGGTGAGCGTCTTCAGGTGCGAGTCCTTGCGATCGAAGTATTCCACCTTCCACACCCTGAGCTCGTCCTTGTCCTGCCAGACGACCTGCCGGAGGTAACCCGATCGCTCCTCCGTGGGGAAACGTTCGACAACCGTGCAGTTCAAATCGCCGCACGGCTCATCGCGCAGATACCGGTAAGTGAATTTCTCCACCTCCGGCACGCTCATGTCCTCATAGGAAAACTCGCTTCCCATGAAGGATCCCGAACGATTCGCCGAACTGATGCGCTTGACCCGGGTCAGCGCGGGCAGATAAAGCCACTGGTCGTCTGCCGCATCCGTGTGGCCATGGATGAGCATCGCGGTACCGGCCACATCGCGCGGCTCGTCGAACACGAACAGGCTGCGGTCGCCGTCGCCTTCGACCTCAAGCACCTTTACGCGCAATTCACGGCGACTCTCCTGTCCCTGCTTGTTGCGCAGCAGCATGGTCTGGCGAGCCGTGAAATTGCCGAAACCCCGGCCTTTTTCGCGAGCTTCGGTGGCAATATTCAGCCCGATTTCCTCGGCGCTGAGGCTCTGCGCTTGCGCCGGTAGAGCCGCCGCGAGGCCAGCCAGAACGGCAAGGCAGGGCACAAGCAAAGCCCGCGGTACGGGGAGCGTATGAGTCATTTTCGTCACCGTTGGATGGCCTTGGACACCGTCTCGGGACTATAGTATCCGGTAGGGGATAATTCAATTTGCGGCGGCGGTGGCCCACGACCGTGCGGGGTGGCAGCCGGTTCGATCGTCACCTATGCCGGAACGGATTGCCAACCGGGTGGCAGGAGCAAGAGTTGAACCGGGACTACGCGGAAATACAAGGGGTGCTGATTGCCAAGCGCCAGGAACTTGCAAGCCGGCTTGCACGCATCACGCAAAACATCACCGCCGGACACAGTGCGGACTCCGAAGAACAGGCGCAGGAACTGGAGAACGCCGAGGTGGTCGATGCGCTTGGCAACGAAACGCGGCGCGAGTTGAGCAAGGTCGCCAGCGCCCTGGCCCAGATGGATAACGAGACCTACGGAATCTGCGTGGACTGCGGGGAGGACATTCCGCTGGCGCGGTTACACGCCCACCCGTTCGCCGATCGCTGCATTCGGTGCGCGACGGCTGCAGAGGCGAGAACCATGCGTTAGCGCGTCCATTGGACCCGGACACCCCTTCGGGGCAACCCCGCATCTCCGGTAGTATCAGCCACCATGTGCCGGCTATCCGATCCAGACGAACTTGCAGATGAACAGCACCGCCAGCACCCCGACCGCCGGCTTGACGGCCTTGTACCGGCCGCTCAACAACTTGACCGCCGCGTAGCTGACGAATCCGATCGCAATCCCGTTGGCGATCGAAAACGTGAACGGCATGGTCATGGCCAGCGCCGCAGCCGGCACGTATTCCGTAACGTCGTTCCAGTCGACCTCGACGAAGCTGCGCATCATCAGGCAGGCCACGAACAGCAGCGCCGGAGCGGTGGCGTAGGTGGGAACCGTGGCGGCAAGCGGCGAGAGTAGCAACGCCGCTACAAAGAGCAGTGCGACCACCACGGCAGTCAGACCCGTGCGTCCGCCGGCTCGCACGCCCGCCGCGCGCACGATGTAGCAGGTCACCGACGAGGTACCGGCAGCCGCGCCGAAAACGGTCGCCAGCGAATCGGCAACCAGCGCCCGCCGGAGCCTGGGCAGGCGACCCCGTTCGTCCAGCAGTCCGGCACGGTGAGCCACTGCGATCAACGTCCCGGACGTATCGAACAGGTCGGTAAACAGGAACGCGAAGATAACGCCGACCAGTGCCAGATCCAGTGCGGCGCGGATGTCGAGCCTGAACATTACCGTGCCGGGGTCCGGCGGAACGTCGACGATGCCGTTGAAGTCGCTGACGCCGAGGACGACGCCGGCCGCCGTCACGCCGAGGATGCCGATGATGATGGCCCCGGGCACCTTCAGCCGGTCCAGCGCGACGATGCCCGCAAAGCCCAGCGCAGCCAGCACGACGCTCCACTGGCCCATGTCGCCGAGACCCACGAGGGTTGCAGGGTTATCCACCACCAGACCCGCGTTCTCCATGGCGATGATGCCGAGGAAGAGCCCGATTCCGGCCACCGTGCCCATCTTCAGCGAATGGGGAACGGCATTGATGATCCACTCGCGCACCCGAAACACGGAAATGGCCACGAAGAGAACGCCGGACAGGAAAACCGCGCCCAATGCGACCTCCCACGGGTATCCCATGCCCAGCACAACCCCGTAGGTGAAGAACGCGTTGAGCCCCATGCCGGGGGCCATGGCGATCGGATAGTTCGCCCAGAGGCCCATGATTGCCGTGCCCAGCGCCGCCGCCAGGCAGGTGGCCACGAAGACGCCGCCCGGATCCATTCCGGCGTCGGACAGGATCGCGGGGTTGACGAATATCACGTAGGCCATCGTCAGGAACGTGGTCACGCCGGCGGTAACTTCCCGGCGTACCGAAGTGCCGTGCCGTTCAAGCTTGAAGAATTTGTTCAGCATCCCCTGTTTCCACCTCCCTGTTCGTTCTTTTTCTGCCGCGGGCTGCCGTCGCCCGCGCCGGACCGGATATCAGGCAGCCTCCGAATGGGGGTGATCCCCCGGTATGGGCGTGTGAGCCGCCCAGGCCCTCAGAAGCCCGTTTTCCAGCACCTTGGCCCGCTCGATGGAGGCTGCCTTGACGGGACCGTAACCGCGGATCCTTTCCGGCAATCCAGCCAGTTCGACGGCGAGGTCAAGGCGCGACTCATCCAGTTCGGCGACGATTCGCGACAACACGGTTTCATATTCGACAATCAGGCGCCGTTCCGCCCGCCTTTCCCTGGAGTACCCGAACACATCCAGCGGCGTGCCGCGCAACCACTTGAGGCGGGCGAGCAAGCCGAACAGTGGCAATATCCAGGCGCCGACGGCGTATTTGCGCGGACGGCCGGTAGCGGGATCCGTTCCCGCGATCAACGGGGGCGAGAGATGGAAGGTGAGCCTGGCCGAGCCATCGAATTTGTCCCTGGTATCGGCGAGAAAGCCGGTCCGTGCGAACAGCCTGGCGACCTCGTACTCGTCCTTGTACGCCAGCAGTTTGAAGTATTGGCGCGCCACGGTCTCCGTAAGCCCGGTGCCGTCCCGGCGGATGCCGCGCTCCGCGCGCCGTATCCGGTCCACCCATTCACGATACCGCCTGGCAAGCGCTGCGTTCTGGTACGAGGTGAGGAACGTGGCGCGACGCTCGATGATCTCGTCGAGATTCGAAGACATCGGCTCAGGGTTTCCGATCGGCCCCGTCCGGCGCCGCACTTCAGCAGGGTCCACTACTGCGTGGCGGCCCCAGGTGAAGGCATGAACGTTCTGCTCCACGGCGACACGGTTGAGTTCGATGGCACGAATGATGGCGGCCTCGGACACAGGCAACAGACCTCGCTGGAATGCCACACCGAGCAGAAACAGATTGGCCGCGATGGTGTCGCCAAGCAGTGCGGTCGCCAGTCCAGTCGCATCGACCACGACCGGGTCCGACGATCGCGTTGCCTTCGCCAGCGATGCGAGCATCGTGGATTCGACGAATTCGTAATCGGGATTGTGTATGAACGCGGCGGGCATTTCCTCGTGCGTATTGACGACAACCCGCGTTCGATCGGCATTCAGTCGAGCCAGGACATCCTGACCGCTCGCCACGACCAGGTCCGCGCCCAGCAGCAGATCGACCTTGCCGGCGGGGATTTGCGCGCAGCGCGGATTGGCCGCGGACGCGCCGATACGCACGTGGGACACCACGGCGCCGAACTTCTGCGCAAGACCCGTCTGATCCAGCGCCATCACCCGGCGGCCCTCCAGATGGGCAGCCAGGCCCAGGATTGACGCTACCGTGCCGACCCCCGTACCGCCCACGCCGGCGAGAAGCACATTGCAGGGCGAATTCTCGACCCGTATCGGAGGAGCCAGTTCAGGCATCGAATCGAGCCCCGGCGACGGTTTTCGCGGCTTCACACCCTCCAGGGTCACGAAACTGGGGCAAAAGCCGTCGATGCAACTGAAGTCCTTGTTGCACGCCGACTGATTGATCGCCCGCTTGCGGCCGAACTCCGTCTCCAGCGGAATCACGGACAGGCAGTTGGAGACGGCGTTGCAGTCACCGCAGCCCTCGCAGACGAGCGGATTGATGGCAACCCACCGGTCCGGATCCTCGGCCTCGCCCCGCCTGCGCCGCCGCCGCAACTCCGCGGCGCATGTCTGGTCGTAAATCAGGGCGGAAACTCCAGGATGCTCCCGCAGTTCCCGCTGGACCCGGTCCAGTTCCCGGCGATGGTGCACGATAACCCCTTCGGGCAGATTCTTACGGGGATAGCCCCGCGTTTCATCGGTAACCACGACGACTCGACCGACACCTTCAGCGGCCAACTGACGGGCAATCCGGTCCACGGTCATGCCACCCTCCACGGGCTGACCGCCGGTCATCGCCACCGCGTCGTTGTAGAGAATCTTGTAGGTCATGTTGACCCCTGCGGCCACCGCGGCGCGTACCGCGAGCAGGCCGGAGTGGGCATAGGTGCCATCGCCCAGGTTCTGGAATACATGGGGCGTGTCCGTGAATGGAGCCTGCCCGATCCACGCCGCCCCCTCACCGCCCATCTGCGTGAATGTCTTCGTATCCCGGTCGTCCATCCAGATCGCCATGTAGTGGCAGCCGATACCGCCAAGGGCAATGCTGTCGTCGGGAACTCGCGTGGACGTGTTGTGAGGGCATCCGGAGCAGAAGTGCGGCAGTCTCGAGGGCGCGTCCGCCGCGGCCTGAAGCGCCCGGGCCTCGCGTTCGAGCCGGGGCAGGCGCCGGGCAATCCCTTCATCCGGCCCGAGTCGCAACAGCCGGCGGGCGATGGCGGTGGCGACCGAGGCCGGCGTGAATTCCTCGACCGCGGAAAGGAAAGGGTGACGGTGCTCATCGAGCTTGCCCAGAATTCGGGGCCTCGTGGCGCCGCTGCGGTTGTATAGCTGCTCCTTGAGCTGATCCTCGATGATCCCCCGTTTTTCCTCGACGACGAGCACCTCCTCGAGTCCCGCGGCGAATTCGCCGATCTGAACGGATTCCAGAGGCCAGCTCATGCCGACCTTGAACAACCTGATGCCCAATTCGGATGCCCGCCGGCGGTCGATGCCCAATTCGTCAAGGGCCTGGCGGACATCCAGGTACGCCTTGCCGGTGGAGACGATACCCAACCGAGGCTTCGGGCTGTCGATGATCAGGCGATTCAGCCCGTTGGCCCGGGCGAATGCCAACGCGGCGGGAATCTTGTGATTGTGCAGGCGGATTTCCTGGTCCATGGGCGCGTCCGGACAGCGAATATGCACGCCACCGCCCGGCAGTTCGAACTCCGGTAGCACGATTTGGGGGAAATCCGGAATCCGGACCGTCTGCGAAGCATCGGCGTGCTCCTCGGTCAGCTTGAGCGCAATCCAGCAGCCGCTGTAGCGGGATAGCGCATATCCCTTCAACCCCAGTTCCAGCACGTCCTGCAGGTCGCTGGGATTGAGCACCGGAATCCTCGCGGCCATGAAACTGTATTCGCTCTGCTGAGGAAGCGTGGACGACTTGCAGATGTGATCGTCACCGGGAACCACGAGTACGCCACCGAATCTAGCGGTTCCCGCGTTGTTGGCGTGCTTGAACACATCTCCGCTGCGGTCCACGCCCGGGCCCTTGCCGTACCAGAGCCCGAACACCCCGTCGTACCGGCCGCCGGGAAAGAGGTTGACCTGCTGCGTGCCCCAGATGGACGTGGCTGCCAGGTCTTCGTTGAGACCCGGCTGGAAATGAATACGGGCCGGTTCCAGAAATGGCTTGGCGCGCCACAGTTCCTGATCCAGACCGGCGAGGGGCGAGCCTCGGTAACCGGAAACGAAACCCGCGGTATTCAGCCCAGCCCGGGCGTCGCTTTCGCTTTGCAGCAACAACAGCTTGGCGAGGGCCTGGAGACCGGTCAGGTAGAATGTATCGGTCCCGGAGCCGTATCGCTCCTCCAGTCCCTCGATCTGTCGCAATCTCATGGCGCCGCCATCAACTGACTTGAGTGTTCGATGTTGAATTGTTAGACCACATGGCGGACCAAATTGCTGCAAGAACCGACGCGCCCGCACGGCACGGAAGACCCATCGCGTGCAGCAGGCTCATCTTAGCCCGAATCCCACGTTGGCGTGGGTCTCGCTGTTCCCGGCCCCGGGATTCATGGGTCAGGATACTTTGCCAGAATCTCGCTCAGGCGCTCCGGGTCGATATTGGCGCCGCTCAAGACTACAGCCACGCATTTGCGGCCTGCGGCTCCGCCTCCCAGCAATGCGCCCAGCGCAACCGCGCCGGATGGTTCCAGGACCAGCTTGAGGTATCTCGCGGCAAATGCGACGCCGCGTGCCGCCTGGGCGTCAGTGACCTCGAGACCGCCCGCCAGCCGCCGCAGATTAATGGCAAAGGTAACCGCGCCGGGTGTGGGCGCCATGAGCGCGTCGCAAAGCGTGGGCGGACTGCCGCGGACCCGTTCTCGTCGGCCGGATTCCAGTGATCGTTTCGTCTCGGCATATCCCTCCGGTTCCACCGCAAAGATGCCGCAGTCGGGAAATATCCTCTCCATGGCCAGCGCACATCCGGCAATCAGGCCGCCACCGCCGCAAGGGCAGTAGAGCGCTTCCAGTTCGACTTCAGCGTCTTGGGCGAACCGGGCAACTTCCAGTCCCACCGTGCCTTGTCCCGCGATGATTTCAGGGTGGTCGAAGGGCGGCAGCAGCACGGCGCCGCTACTTTCCGCCAGGTCGGCCCCGATACGCTCCCGGTCCTCCGTATGCCGGTCGTAGAGAACGACTCGGGCGCCTGCCCGCTCCGTGCCCAGGCGCTTGATCCGCGGCGCATCCGAGGGCATGACGATGGTCGCCTGCATGCCCAGCCATCTGGCGGCCAGCGCAACGCCCTGAGCGTGATTCCCGGAGGAGAATGTCACCACCCCGGCGCGCCGTTCGGACTCGTTGAGGCTCAGCAGACCGTTGAGGGCGCCCCGGATCTTGAAGCTGCCGCCGTGCTGCAGGGACTCGGCCTTGATCAGAACGCGGCATCCGGCGCGGCGGTTCAATTCCTCCGACTCCAGTACCGGTGAGGGCATGATGCGGGACCGCAACCGAGTCGAAGCTTCCCTAACATCGTTCGCAGTGGGCAGTACGTCGGTCATATTCAGCTGTCCGAGCGTGGACCGTAGCCCGAAAGCGTAGCCCCGACCGAGTCCCGAGTGAAGTCTGGCCGGACGGTTCGCCCGTCCCGGCGCAACGCGGAACTCTTGCCAAGGCTGTCGGTAGCCGCCGATCCTACCAGTGTTTCGCCTTATAATCCGCGCGATGATTCGCCCGCGCCCAGACGCCGACTCACCAAATCCACCTCGTCAACGCCCCATCGTGCGATTGAACGACGTGGATGTGAAATTGCTCGGCCATACGGTCCTTCAAGGCATCAACTGGAATCTGTTTCCCGGTGAGCACTGGGCCGTGACCGGCGCCAACGGCAGCGGCAAGACGAGCTTCCTGAGGCTTGTCGCGGGCCAGCTCTGGCCGAACGCGGGCCGGGGTACCCGCCGCTACGATTTCGGCGGAGAACTGCAGGTCGACGCGGTTCAGGCGCTCGGCCGCATCACCCTGGTGGGACATGAGCTGCAGGACATCTATACGCAGCGAAAATGGAACTTTCTCGCGCAGGAAGTCGTGTTGTCCGGCATCTTCCGCACGGACGTGCCACGGCGTGACGCAGAACCGGGCGAGATCGAACGGGCCGGAAGAATCCTGGATGAACTCGGCCTGACACACCTGGCGCAGCGGCCGTTCCTGGAATTGTCCCGGGGCGAACAACGGCGCGTGCTCATCGCGCGCGGCCTGGGATTCGAGCCCGAAGTCCTGATTCTGGACGAACCCGCGGCGGGCCTGGACAGCGGGGCACGGGAACGGCTGAAGGAAACCATCGACAGCATCAGCGTTCACACGACGGTCATGTGCTCGTATCACGATGCATCGGATCTGCCTGGTTCCATCAATCGCATGCTGCGCCTGGATGGTGGCCGTATCGTCGAATCCCGAACGGTTACGCGCAGTGGCGCTCCCTCGGTCAACCCGGAGTCGGCTGCCGTCAGTAAGACGGCGGCGGTGCACCAGGCGCCTGCAGAGCCGGATTCGGATGTAATTATCGATATCGAACGCGGAGACGTCTGGCTGGACGAACGTCTGGCGTTGTCAGGCATCGACTGGCGCCTTGCGCGCGGCGAGCACTGGCTCGTTCGCGGACCCAACGGCGCCGGCAAGAGCACCTTCCTGCGCATGCTCCACGGTCAGCTACGACCCGCACTCGGCGGCTCGATTCGCTTCCCGGGCATCGATAACCCGGACAACGTATGGGACCTGCGCAGGCAGGTCGCCTGGGTATCCCCGGAATTGCAGGCCGGCTACTGGTACCCGTCCACGGCGCGGCAGTGCCTCTACTCGGGCTTCGATTCCAGTATCGGCCAGACGCGCCGAATGACCGCGGCCGAGACCGCGCTGGTGGACGAACTGCTGGAGCAGTTCAGGCTTACGGACCTGGCGGATCGCAACATCAGGACGCTGTCCTACGGACAGTTCCGGCGAGTGCTGATCGCCCGCGCCGTAGTGCACGAGCCCAGGGTGCTGCTGCTGGACGAGCCGTGGGAGGGCCTCGACCACGAAAACCGGAACCTCGTCAACCGCGAACTTGAGCAGATCATCGCGCGGGGTACGCAGTTGGTGTCGGCCAGCCACCTCAGCGACACCCCAGAACCGTTCAACAGGCTGTTGGAACTGGTGGATGGCAGGATCGTCGGATCGAGCGTGCTGCACGCTTCGAAACGCGATTTGGAAGAACGAAGGAGTACTCAGGCATGAATCTCGAAGACAGCGTAATCCTGATCACCGGCGCGGCCCGGGGACTGGGCGCCGCGATGGCCCGGGGAGCGGCCTCGCGCGGCGCAATCCCGGTACTGGTGGATCTCGATGAAGCGAGCCTCGAACGCACGCGGCGAGCCTGCGAGGCGCTGGGCGCCGAAGTCGGATGCTACGCGGCCGACGTCAGCCGTGAAGCGGATGTCGAACGACTGTTCGAGCAAACCGTGAAGGACTTCGGCCGGCTGGATGCGCTGATCAACAACGCCGGCATCCTCCGCGACGGCCTGCTGGTAAAGGCAAAGGAAGGAGAGATCGTCGACAAGTTGAGCCTGGAGCAGTGGCAGGCCGTCATCGACGTCAACCTGACGGGTGTCTTCCTCTGCGGACGGGAAGCCGCCGCCCACATGATCCGCCTGAAGAGCCCCGGCTGCATCATCAACATGTCGAGCGTCTCCAGGGCGGGCAACTTCGGACAGACCAACTATTCCGCCTCGAAGGCCGGTGTCGCCGCCATGACCGTGGTCTGGGCCAGGGAACTGGCGCGCCACGGCATTCGTGTGAACGCCATCGCACCGGGATTCGTGAAAACGGAAATGGTGGCCAGCATGAGGCCAGAGATCCTGGAGAAAGTCACCGCCGGGATCCCCGCCGGACGGCTCTGCGAACCCGAGGAGATCGCCCACGCGGCACTCTACCTGCTGGAAAACGATTACATGAACGGCCGCGTGCTGGAAATCGACGGCGCCGCTCGATTATAGGTGCGCGGCGTGCCGCAAAATTGGATGTATTGCGCAGATTTGCCCGCGACCACCGCGACTCGCCCCGTGCTACTCTTCCGTCATGGACCTGGACACAGTCGCAATCATCGTAGCCATCGCGGGCACCGGTATCGGGCTTTGGCGCGTTCTCGAAGGCAGCCTGCGTGAAATTCGCCGGGATGTCGGCGATCTGCGGGAACGCATGGCACGAATCGAGGGCCTGTTCGAAGGGTTTACCGGACGCCAGCCCAGCGGTTAAACCCGCGCCGTCATCATCGGGCGCAAGCGCAAAAAAAGAATGCCGCAACCCCGAAAGGCTGCGGCAAACATAAGGACAGTATCCGGGGTTGATTATTCGGGAACTTCAACGAATTCGGGATAAGCCTCCACGCCGCATTCGCCGATATCCACGCCTTCATACTCCTCTTCCTCGGAGACGCGGATGCCCATCAGCTTCGATAACGCGTACCAGACCCCAAGACTTGTCACGAAGACCCAGACGAAGATCGCGACGATGCCGAGCAACTGGGCGCCTATCGATGAGTCGGGATTCGTGAAACACACCGCGATCAGGCCCCAGATGCCGACGACACCGTGAACTGATATGGCGCCGACCGGATCGTCGATCTTGAACTTGCGGTCCAGCATGACTATGGAGGCCACGACGATCGCGCCGCCGATCGCGCCGATGATCGTGGCGGTCAACGGCGCCGGCGTCAGCGGCTCCGCGGTGATGGCAACCAATCCCGCCAGCGCGCCGTTGAGCGCCATGGTCAGGTCCGCCTTGCCGAACCACAGCCGTGCCGTCATCAGGGCCGCCACCAAGCCGCCCGCGGCCGCCATGTTGGTATTGACGATGACCAGCGACACCGCATTGGCTTCGTCGACGTTGGAAATCATGAGTTCCGAACCGCCATTGAATCCGAACCAACCGAGCCACAGGATCAGGGTGCCAAGAGCCGATAGCGGCAGGTTGGCGCCCGGGATCGCCCGGACCTCGCCCAACGGCCCGTATTTGCCTTTTCGGGCGCCCAGCAGGAGGACACCGGCCAAGGCTGCGGCGCCGCCACACATGTGCACCACGCCCGAACCCGCAAAATCCAGGAATCCGGCCGCATCGAGCCAACCGCCGCCCCACTTCCAGTAGCCCTGGATGGGATAGATGAAGCCCGTGAGGATTACGGCGAAGGCGAAGAACGAGAACAGTTTCATGCGCTCGGCGACGGCGCCCGAGACGATGGACATGGCCGTTGCCACGAACACCACCTGGAAGAAAAAGTCCGACAGACCCGAGTAGTACGGTGCGTCGTCGCCGCCAGCGATCACGTCCGCCGCGGCGTTGTCCGCGGACGTCAACAAGCTGATTCCGGGAATCACGCCATTGCCGTCGCCGTACATGATCCCGTAACCGCACAACATGTACATGATGCAGGCGATGGAATACAGGCCGACGTTCTTGGTGAGAATCTCGGCCGTGTTCTTCGCCCGCACCAACCCAGCCTCGAGCATGGTGAAACCCGCGGCCATCCACATGACCAGCGCGCCCATGACGAGGAAATAAAATGTATCCAGCGCGTAGCTGAGTTCTGCAATTTCCATATCGATTTCTCCTCCTGCCTACAGCGCCTGGTCGCCGGTTTCGCCGGTGCGAATCCGGGTGGCCTGTATCAACTCGGAGACGAAGACCTTGCCGTCGCCGATGGAACCGGTGCTCGCGGAAGCGACGATCGCCTCTACCGCGGCATCGGCCAGTTCGTCGGCCACCGCCGTTTCGATCTTCGTCTTGGGTACGAAGTCCACCGAGTATTCAGCGCCCCGGTAAAGCTCCGTGTGCCCCTTCTGCCGGCCGAAGCCCTTGACCTCGGTCACGGTCATCCCCTGAACTCCCGCTTCTGCGAGCGCCTGGCGGACGTCCTCGAGCTTGAAGGGCTTGATCACTGACGTGATGAGTTTCATAGCGTCACCTTCTTTTGTCCCTGATGTACTGAAAAACCTGCCTCATTCACCGAACGAGATGCCCTTGGTCACGCCGAAGACCAGAGCGATGTCGCCGCCGTCCTGGCTCGGGCCCAGATCGCTGCTGGCCACCACCGCCATGGACAGGTCGACACCGTTGAAATCGAAGCCGTAACCCAGCTCCCCGTAACTGCCTTCGAAGTCCTGTCCGAAGCTGCCGAACGTGATGTAGGCGCCGCCCTCGAACCCGTAGCTGAGTGAAACGAAGGAATACTCCTGATCGCCGTACTCCCCGTTGACAGCCAGGTCCAGCGACAGGCCGCCATAACTCACGCCGAGATTGATTTCCTCGTACGTGTCATCCCAGTCGTCGGTGTAGTAATAACCCGTAAAACCGACGCCCCAACCGAGATCGCCCGCGGAACCGCCGATGCCGAAGTACAGGTCGGTCTCGATTCCCTGGCCGACATCCGCGCCCCAGGTACCGATGTAGAACCCGCTGTCGTGCTCGTAGTCCAGCCCCGCGGAGGCCGATGAACTCGACTGGAAGATGCCACGGTAGATGTAGTCGCTAACCATGCCGACATTGGCGGAAAACTGGGCCATGGACACGGTCGGCACCGCCGTGAACGCCAGTAGTATCAGTGTTCGTGCAATCGTCATTGCAATGTCCTCCTGGATTTAAGATTCGAATCGATTCGCAGGAGTCATGCACTATCTGTGCCAGAAATAACTTTCTTCCACGTTTTCAATAAGTTGACGATCTCGCCGAACTGCGCACCTGTGCAAGCGCACCACCGTGGAACGACGGGGGCACCACAGAGGCGCAGGGACTTCCGGCTACTTGCCGGCACGGCTATGATTCGAGCGGTACGAAAACGAGCTGGAGGATCCCCGCCATGACCGTGACTGCTTCCCTGATTCTTCCCATCTTCCTGTCCGCCGCCCTGGTCTGGATCGCTTCGGCGCTCATCTGGACCATGTTGCCCTGGCACAAGAAGGATTACGCGCCCCTGCCCGACGAGGCGGGGACGCTGGCCAACCTGGCCGCGCAGGATCTTGCCCAGGGACAGTACATGTTCCCCTACGCGGACAGCCCGGCGGCAATGAAGGAAGAGCGTGTTAGCAAGGCGTATAACGAAGGCGCGGCGGGATTCATCACGGTGTTGCCCCCGGGCATTCCCAACATGGGGACCAACATGGCGTTGAGCGCGCTCTTCAACATCCTCGTCGCCTGCCTCGTCGCCTACGTGGCCAGCCTGACGCTGGCTCCAGGCACGGAGTACATGACGGTATTTCGGGTCACGGCCGTGGCCGCCTGGCTGGCCTACGGCACCGGCACGGTATACGACGCGATCTGGTGCGGCCGCCCCTGGAGCGGCGTCTTCAAGGGGTTCGCCGACGCGCTGATCTACGCCCTGCTGACGGGCGGCGTGTTCGGCTGGCTATGGCCTGAGATGGCGTAACCCATCGCACATCGAGGTTCAACGCAATGGGCGCGGGTGGGCTGCCCGCACGCGTCCGAACCTCAGGATGGGAGATAGTGTCTAGAACTCCTCCGGCGCTACGGTCAGGGTCAGTCCGTCCAGTTCGTCGGTGAGCGTGATCTGGCAACTCAGCCGGGAACGCTCGGGATCGAAGTACATTGAGTCGCTGACCAGCAGGTCTTCTTCTTCGTGCCGGGGCGGCAACTTCGCCGCCCACTCGGGGTCTACATGGACATGGCAGGTGGCGCAGGAACACAGTCCGCCGCAAATCGCATCCACGCTGTCGTCCAGCTCCCGGATGTTCTCCATGACCGAAATGCCGGCCTGGCCTTCGATTTCGACCTGCCGGCCCTCGCGATCGGTTACCGCCAACCTGGCCATCTCGCTTACCTCTGGATGCCGCGACAGCGGGCACTATACTACTGTCGCACTGAAAGCATAACCGGCCCGGGCCGGCGAGCCCCTGGAATGGATATTTTGACCGACGACAGCATGACCGCTCCCACGCACACTGGGCTTGTGGTCATGTTGAAGGCGCCGGCCAACGCCAAACGCAGACTCGCCGCCGAGGTCGGCGACCTGGCGGAGGAAGCCGCGGCGCACCTGCTGGCGTGCGCGGTGGAAGACGCGCTCGCCTGGCCCGGCCCCACCTGGCTGTCGCCGGCGGATCCGCGGGACAGGGATTGGCTCCTGTCCGAATTCGGCGCGGAGACAATATCGGCGCCAACCCCCTTCCCGCGACCGGCCACATGTAGCCATCCGAATGACGTTACCGCAACGTACCGAGGTGCGAATTGCGGACTCATCCTTCAGCAGGGCGAAAATCTGGGTGAACGCATCAACCATGTCGACGGCGAACTGCGCCGTCGAGGCCGAGGATTCGGCGGACTGGTGTTCGTGGGCACGGACTGTCCCGGACTCGATACCGCCTACCTCGAGCAGGCTGCTCGCAGGCTACAACGTGCGGACGCCGTTCTGGGACCTGCCGGAGACGGTGGCGTCGTCCTGATGGGGGCGCGCGACCCTTGGCCAGACCTGAGTGGATTGAGTTGGAGTACACAAGACCTGTTTGCGGAACTCCGGGGCGTTTGCCTTGATTCCGGTTGGAGCATCGCAACGCTGGATGCCCGCAGGGATGTCGATACGTTGCAGGATCTGCTGGGTTCGGACGCCGCACTGTCGGGCGACCGGCGGCGGTCGCGGCGCGACTTCGCCGATTGGCTGAGCGCGCATCGCGGCGCACTGTTGGCGCGGCAACACGATGGCGCTGTCGAGACACGCCGGGAAGCAGTATCTTGAACGCGCTCGGCATGCTCGACGAGTACCCGGGTGAGAACTACGACCGTGCCTGGCGGGAGCTGGTCTTCCCGCGGGACTACCGCAATCCCACTCCCCGCTCCCGGTATCACATGGTGGTCATTGGAGCCGGGCCCGCGGGGCTCGTGACGGCCATCGCCGCGGCAGGCCTGGGGGCACGGGTCGCTCTGGTGGAACGCCAGGCCATGGGCGGCGACTGTCTCAACGTGGGCTGCATCCCCTCCAAGTCACTGCTGGAATTCACCCGACGGAATCCGGGCTGCCCAGCGGACGAGGCCTTTGCCTGGCTGCGGCAGGTCCGGGCGGAAGTCGCCCGTCACGATTCAGTGGACCGCTATCGCCGCCACGGAGTGGACGTATTCCTCGGTTCGGCGCATTTTCTCGACCATGAGAGCGTCGCGGTGGACGAGCTCAGGCTCCGCGCCCGGCGGTTTGTGATCGCGACCGGGGCGCGCGCCGCCATGCCGCCGATTCCGGGCCTTTCGTCGTGCAACCCCCTCACCAATGAATCGATCTTCGATCTGGCAGAGCCGCCACGGCGGCTGGCGATTCTCGGCGCGGGACCCATCGGTTGCGAAATGGCGCAGGCCATGGCCCGGCTCGGCGTTGATGTGCACCTGTTCGAATTGGCGGACAGGGTGCTGCCCGGCGAGTCGGCCAGTGCCGGTGGCGTGCTCGGGCCGGCGCTCGAGTCCGACGGAGTGACGCTTCACCTGGGTTCCCTGGTCTCTGACGTCACCGTCGGCGATGACGGACCGGTCCTGCACGCTGACGGGATCAGCGTCGCCGCCGGGCAGGCACTGGTCGCCGCGGGGCGCCACGCCAATGTGGAAGGATTGCAACTCCACAAGGCGGGTGTGGAACTCCACGACCGACTGATCGTGGTGGACAAGAAGTTGAGGACCACCAATCGGAGAATCTACGCCGCGGGCGATGTCTGCTCCAGGCACCAGTTCACGCACAACGCCGACGCTCATGCAAGAATCGTTGTCCAGAATGCACTGTTCGCGCCGACGGCGACCACCTCATCGCTGGTGGTTCCCCGATGTACCTATACCGATCCGGAGGTAGCCCAGGTGGGCCAGACCCACGAGGAACTTGATCTGGCAGGAACGGCCTACGACAGCTACCGGGTGGAGTTTGCGGACCTGGACCGGGGCAAGGCCGCTGGCGACCGGCACGGTTTCGTCGAGGTGATGACACAAAATGGCCGGGACAGGATCCTGGGAGGAACCATTGTCGGAGAGGACGCGGGTGAACAGATCGCCGGCCTTTGCCTCGCGATGAACAACGGACTCGGGCTCGGCAAGCTGGGCAGGACGATGCTGCCCTATCCAACCCGCGGCGAATACATGAAACACCTCGCGGACGCCTACAACAGGACGCGGCTCACGCCGATTGCAAAAGCCCTTATGAATTTCTGGTTACGCTATGCCGCTCGCTGACAATCAGCGCAACACGCCTGCCGATATCGCCATTGTCGTACCGGTGTTGGGCGACGCCGCGCGACTGCGCACCCTGCTCGACCTTATAGCCGCCTGGACATACAAGCCCCGCGAAATCGTCGTTGTCGCGGCCGATGCGGACACGCAGGCGAGCGCCCTGTGCGATGACCGTGGTTGTCGCTATATCACGTCGAACCCCTGCCGCGGAAAGCAGCAGGACATGGGCGCAAGGGCCGCTGACGCCGACATACTCTGGTTTCTCCACGCGGATGCAACACCCGGTCCATCGAACCTCGGCGACATCGCCCGGACCGTGGCAGGCGGAGCCGA
>VYEH01000270.1:19117-23921 GCA_009843005.1 Pseudomonadota bacterium
CACAGCAAGTTCGCGTTCTCCGGCAGCCCCATGCGCCGCAAGGCGGCTATCGAGTGGCTGACCAACCTTCGCGTCAGGCTTGGTGGTATTCCCTACGGCGACCAGGGAATTTTCGTGCGTCGGGACATCTACCTCAAGTGCGGTGGGTTTCCTCACCAGCCATTGTTCGAAGAAGTGTCGCTGGTGCGCAAGCTCCGCTCCCGCGGACGGTTTAAAGCCCTTGCAGCGCCCCTGGGGGTATCGCCCCGGCGCTGGGAGCGGGACGGATGGATTCGCCGGTGCCTGAACAACCGCTATCTGGCGCTGGCCTACGCGCGCGGACAAACCGCGCACCGGGTAGCTGCTCGCTACAAACCGTCCGGGTCTTCGAACTGCGGGTAATCGACGCCAAGCTGTTCCAGGTACGTATCGAACCGCGACGGATCGTAGTAGTACTCCTCAAGCCGGTCCCTGAACTGCGCCGTGATTCCGGCGTTCTTCTCGATCGCCGGAGCGTCGTCGGGTCCGATGAACGGCATGTAGGATTCGTCGGCCGTCTGTTCCTCGCGGAAGTACGTCCACGCCGATTCCAACAGGGCAGGATCCTGTAACAGGTCGATCAATGTGGCCGCGACGACCTTGGCTCCGGCGAGGGCGCCCTTGTGGGCCACCGGCGTCGCCATGGCGATAGTGCTGGACCAGTGGTGAACCTGCCGGCCCACGATATTGGACGGGAATCGCAGCGTCACAGTCGGCACGACCCAGGAAACGTCGCCGATGTACTCCGCCCCGCCCGACTGGGGAATCTCGGGTGGCTCGCCGAGTTCGTCCACCTCGGTCTTGAGTCCGATGATTTCCTCGGCCTGCATGAATTCCTGAAACGCGCGCGCAAAGGCCTGGTCGTCCTCCGACCAGTCCGGCATGCCGACCGCACGAATGTTCTCGTGCATGGCCTCGGCGATAGGCCGGCTGAAGTGTCGGGGATAAGCGGCGCCGACGATCCGGCGCGACACCGTGGTGTCGGTCATCAGCGCGGCGCCCTCTGCGGTGCGGTGCAGCGCCTCGAAGTTCTCCCGGATTCGTTCGCCCGTCATCTCGCGGACGAAGTACCACACCGTTGCGGTCGGCGGTACTACATTCGGCTGGTCCCCGCCGTCGACGATGACATAGTGGGAGCGCTGCAGCGGCCGCAGGTGCTCGCGACGATAGTTCCATGCCACATTCATGATCTCCACCGCGTCCAGCGCGCTGCGGCCTCGCCAGGGGGCGCCGGCCCCATGAGCGGCCACACCCTCGAAGGTGTATTCCACAGACACCAGCCCCGTGCCCTGGGGCTGCCCCCAATTGACGGCCATCGAGTCGTCTACATGGGTGAAGATCACCGCATCCACATCGTCGAAGCGCCCGTCGCGGGCGAACCAGGCCTTGGTGGCCAGCAGTTCCTCGGCGACTCCCGGCCAGACGACCAGCGTGCCGCCGAGTCCCTCGCGCTCCATGATTTCCTTGACGGCGAACGCGGCCGCGATCACCACGGCCTGCCCCGAATTGTGGCCCTCGCCATGCCCCGGAGCGCCCTCGATCATCGGGTTGCGGTAAACGACGCCCGGAAACTGCGACGACCGGGGAATACCGTCCACGTCCGAGCCGAGCGCGATCACCGGATCGCCCTGGCCCCAGGTCGCCCACCAGGCACTGGGGATACCGGAGACCTCGTTATCGATGGCAAATCCGTTCGCTTCCAGTACGCCCGTCAGGTAGCGCTTGGACTCGAATTCCTGGAACCCAAGCTCGGCAAACGAGAACAGGCTGTCGACGATTTCCTGGACGAGCTTGCCATGATCGTCCACCCGTTCGACGGCTTCGGCCTTCAATCCGGTCAGGGTTGGCGCCTCGCCTTCCTGAGCGGAGACTCCCAGGGCTGACGCAATGCCGGTCGCCCCAAGAATCAAGGAAGTCAGTCTCACCATCGAAAACCTCCAAGTGCCAGTGTTGGAACCAAGCCAATGGGCTTGTCAGTGGGTATCGGGCACGACCTCGCCCCCTTCGCCCACACTGAGACCCAGGATACGGGACCAATTGCGGCTCAGCAGGACGGAATCGGGCGGAAGGGGTTCGGCGCCCGATCGCACCATGTCCAGTTCGCGGAATCGTGTCTCGCCCGTCTCGCGGCCGCCGATCATCCTTATGCGACTGCCGTCCGGAACCAGCAGTGCAGCGCCTGCCTCCATTCCGGCATCCAGCAGGCGGCTGCCCGTGAGCACGAGCCCGTCGTCGCCCATCGAGAACCGATGCATCCAGTGATCGGTCTGGACCAGCAGGAACCGGCCGTCGCCGTTGAAACCGAGCCATCGGACTGGGTGGACAAAGTTGTGGGGTTCGCCCACGGGGGTCAGGCTGTCCACTTCCCAAAGCTGTACATTGCCGGCCGCATCGCCGGTAACCAGGCGCGATCCGTGGACGCCGAATGCGAGTGCCGTGGCTGCGGCGCCGACGCGCACCGAGCCCGGCGTTTCCACCGATTCCACGCCTGTCAGGAAGACGTTTCCGTCCCGGTCGCCCACGCTGAGCAAACCGGAGCGGCTGTCAACAGCGATCGACACGACGCCTCCGCTGACAGGCACTTCGCGCACCAGTTCGCCGTCCGCGGCATGCCAGACCCTTGCAGTAAGTTCAGCGCCGCTCGCCAGCCACTGCCCGTCGTCGCTGATCGTCACCGCATTGACCGGCCCCAGGGGATGGCGCATGAACGGCGCGGTGGGCGCTCCGGAATCCAGCTCCCATGTCCTGACCAGGCCATCGCTTCCACCGCTGGCGATCACGCCGCCTGCAGCGTTTACGGCAATGCTGGTGATGCTGCCCTGGTGCCCGATGAAGTTGACTCCCGGGTCAGCGGAAAGAGGGATGTCTGCCTGTCCTTCGCGAATAACCCCAACGTGCCCGTCCTGGAATCCCAGCACCGCGATACTCTCCACCGGGTCAAGACCGATCGCCGTCAGTTCTGCATCCGCCACCCCCGCAGGCCCGGAATCGGCCAGGCGCCAGAGTTGGAACTGTTGCTCGTTGTACGTGAGCAGCCGGCTGCCGTCGGGCGCCAGCCGCGTTCGAATCGGCGCCCCCTCCTGACTCACCCCGAAGCTCACGGGCGCGGCTCGGCCGGTCAGTCCGCGCACCACGACCTGGCCGGCCAGGGCCTGGTAGGCCACCCTCGAGGCGTCGGCAGCGATACTTACGCTCTCGGACGCGCCGGTCTGCCCCAGGCGGACACCCTGAGCGGAGCCTGGCGCCGCCCCGTTCAGATGCCAGACGAACATGTCGCCGATATCGTCGATGGTCAGCAGCAGGTCGCCCGTCGCGGCGGCCACCAGCCGTACCGGGTCGCGCCGATGGGGTAACTCGCGCAGTACTTCCCCGCTGAGGGGGTTCATGACTCGTACCAACCGGGACGGCCCGACCAGAACCAGGTAACCGGCATCGGGTCCCAGCATCCAGTCGGTCACCCCGGCCAGTCCGGCAACGCTTGACAGGAGTTCTCCATCCGCGGTGCGAAACAGGCTGTAGAGCGAGTCCTGCTCGTCCAGCCGCTCGGCGATCACGACGTGCCCGCCGCTGTCGGTAAGCGCCGGGGGCAGCATGAACCCCGTCTGCGTTCCCACTCGCGACACCAGGTCGCCGGTCCTCGCATCCCAAAGTTCCAGGCTGTTTCCGGCAACGGCAAGTATTCGTGACGTGTCGCCGGTCAGCGCAACATATTCCGGTTCGGCGTCCAGTTGCACGTCACCCACCAGGGAATTGGTCCGCAGGTCCCAGAGCGAGACCGCGCCCACCACGCTCTGCCGGGACGGATGCGCGATGGCAAGCCGGCCGTCGATGCTGAGTTCCACGTCCACCTGATCCGTGCGCAGCGGATCGGAAATGGCGAGGCCCTGGGGCTGGTCTTCCCAGCCGCGCACTTCCTCGGCGAAGTACAGGCCCCAGCGGATCAACTGTCCTGCGGAATCCACGCCACGATCCACCAGCGTCAATCGCCACACGCCACGCCGGTTCTCATCGGCCAGTATCCCCAGCGGCGAACGGCCTCCGGCAGCGATCGCGAAGCTACCCGAGCTTTCGGCACCGGGCGCAAAGCTCACCTGGGCGCCGCTGGGAGCCTGCAACGTAGCCAGCAATTCCTCCGGAGCGGGATGATCCAGGGTAAGGCGCAGCTGGAACGCACCGGCCGAACCGGGTTCGTTCACGGTGATTTCCCGGCTTACGGGCAGATGCTGCAGCGAGGTGAGTCGATTCTCGAAGTCCATCGTGCCGAAACTGTTGAGACGCAACCGGCGTACCCGGTGGTCCAGGTCAACCAGCGCCAGTTCCCCGGACTGCCAGTCCACCTCCCAGCGGGCCGGAGATTCGGCGAGCCTGAAACTGCGCACCAGGGAACGGTAGTCGGCGCCGACCAATTCCGCGGCCAGTCTGCGGGCGTTTTCATCCCCACCCGCCGCCGCCCGGGCACTGAGAAGCAACGCCTCATCGCGTCGTTCCTGCCGGATGGCGTCCTCCGCTCGCCGGATCCAGTACTCGTCCATGAGTTGATCGGCCAGACTTTCATAACCCTCCAACCCGCGCAACACCGCATCCAGGCTCGAAACGTCCTCAAACGTTTCCGCTTCACGGCTGCGCCGCTCCATCACGGAGGCCAGCAGCCGGTCGGCGACACCGCCAAAACCGGGCAGTCGACCGAGCCTGTCGTGAGCCTGCATTTCGGCGTCGATATCCGCCATGTTCGACGTGAGGGTGTCGATGTGCGGGCGAGGAACGTATTGAACGTACCAGATGGAAC
>VYEH01000217.1:0-5553 GCA_009843005.1 Pseudomonadota bacterium
TGGCCAGGTACGTCGGCACCTACAGGGGCATGTACCTGACGAACGACGTCACGATTCGGATCACGATGGAAGACGGACAACTGTTCATGCAGAGGGGCGGCGCAGGTAGAATGCCGTTGGCGGCGCAGTCCGAGACCGCGTTCCTGCCGGAGGGCGGCGGGCTGGGCTACGTCTTCACCGTCGAGGGGGATGGGGTTGCCAGCGCCATCTCGGAGGTCCGTGTTTCGGGCGCGTGGTCTTACGACCGGGCGCCGGAATAGCCGGGACAGGCCCAGCCGCAGAGGAGTCTCCGATGGCCCGATATTCACTGACCGTCAACGGCGCCGCCCACGTCGTCGACGTGGAACCCGATACGCCTCTCCTCTATGTATTGCGAAACGATCTGGATTTGAAGGGCCCGCGGTTCGGGTGCGGATTGGCCCAGTGCGGGGCGTGCAGCGTCATTGTTGACGGCAATCCGGTCCGCTCGTGCATCACGCCGGTGAGCACGGTCGGGAACCAGGAGGTGACCACGCTCGAGGGGCTGGGCAGCGTCGCCGAGCCCCACCCGCTGCAGGCCGCGTTCATTGAAGAACAGGCGGCCCAATGCGGCTATTGCATGAACGGCATGATCATCAACGCCAAGGTGCTCCTGGGCAGCAATCCCGACCCCGGCGATGACGACATCAAGGAGGCGCTGGACCCGATTCTGTGCCGTTGCGGATCGCATCTGCGGGTCGTACGCGCCATCAAGCGGGCAGCGGCGAATAACGCGGCAACGGCGTAGGGGGAGTCGGGCATGGATAACTTTTCGCTCACCCGGCGCAGGCTGTTGAAAAGCGGCGGCGCTCTGGTGGTGAGCTTCGGCTTTGCCCCGGTGACGCGTTCTCTTGCCCAGGATGGCGGTACGCCTGAAGAGCGGCCCTTCGCCGCAGAGAATCCGGATCTGGGGAGCTTCACTCCCGAGCCGGGAGACTACCTGGATCCGCGGGAACTCGATTCCTGGCTGGCCGTCACCGGGGACGGCGGCGTCACGATGTTCACGGGAAAGGTGGATATCACCGGAACACGGACGGCGCTCGCGCAAATCGTCGCCGACGAACTCGATGTGGCGTTCGACCAGGTGACCATGGTGATGGGCGAGACCACACGCACCGTGGACCAGGGGCGTACCGTGGGCAGCAGCACGATCCCCCGGGCGGGACAGCAGTTGCGCCAGGCCGCGGCGGCAGCCCGCCAGGAACTGCTGAAGCTGGCGTCCAAGCACCTGGGCGACCCCGCGGAGCGGCTGACGGTCAATGAGGGCGTCGTGGGTGTTGCGGGCGATGCCGGCCGACGCGTGTCGTACGGCGAACTGATCGGCGGCCGCCGATTCGATGTGACGATAACAGCCACGGGCTACCAGCGCGGCATGCAAGTGGCCCCGGAAGTTCAACCCAAGCACTACCGGGACTACAGGATCGTCGGCACCTCGGTCCCGCGCGTCGACATCCCGGCCAAGCTCACGGGGGAGTTTGAATATGCGTGCGACGTCCGAGTGCCGGGAATGCTGCATGGCCGCGCCGTGCGTCCGCATACCGCGATAGCCGAGCCGAATGGCGTTGACGAGCGTTCCGTCGAACACATTCCGGGCGTGGTCAGGGTCGTCAGGGAAGGCAGCTTCGTTGGCGTGGTGGCGGAAACCGAATGGGCTGCGATCAAGGCGGCCCGGGATTTGAGAGTCGACTGGTCCACGCCCCGTACCCGCATGCCCGCCGACCGCGACCCAGTCGACCGTTACCTGGCCGAGACTCCACCGGTGAGGGAGCGCACCCGACAGGAGAATCAGGGCGATGTGGAGGCGGCGTTCGCCGGCGCCTCGACGACGCTCGAAGCCGTTTACCGCTGGCCGTTCCAGAACCATGGCATGATGCTGCCTTCGTGTGCCGTCGCCGACGTACAGGGCGACCGGGCGACCATCTGGACCCCCGCCCAGGGGCCGTTCACGACCCGGGACCGCGTCGCCATCATGATGAACGTGCCCAGGAAGAACGTGGATGTGCGCTACGTGGAGGCATCCGGCACCTATGGACGGCTGACCGCCGACGATGCGGCAGAGGACGCCGTGCTGCTGTCCCGCGCGGTGGGCAGGCCCGTTCGCGTGCAGTGGATGCGGGAGGACGAGCAGGTCTGGGACCCCAAGGGAGGGCAGCACCTGACGCGGGTACGCGCCGCCGTCGATTCCGGCGGCGAGGTCTCCGCCTGGGACTACGAGAACATCAGCATGCCGTGGACGGAATCCCAGGGCATGCCGCAACTGGCCGAGCGGCAGATCGGCATCGAGCCAACCTACTACGGCAATGCCAACGGCACCGGCGGCGCCGGGGCGATCTACGATTTCGCCAACATCAATATCCGGTCGAAAACGGTTCCCTGGATCTTCGAAGAGGTCATGCCGTTGCGAACCGCCGCTCTGCGGTCCCCCGGGGAGCCGCCGCGGGTCTTCGCGACCGAATCATTCATCGACGAGTTGGCCGCCGAACTGAGGGTGGACCCGGTGCAGTTCCGGTTGAGGTATCTGCGGGACTCCCGGATCCGCGACACGCTGCGCGCTGCTGCGGACAGGGCCGGCTGGGTCGAACGGCCTTCGCCCCAGCCCACAGCGGACGTTCGTATCCTTCGCGGACGGGGCATCGCCGTCAACCAGCGCGGCGGCAGCGTGCCTGCCGCTGTCGCGGAAGTCGAAGTCAATTCCGAAACCGGCAAGGTCACCGTCAGCCGGGTCACCATGGCTTACGACTGCGGCCTGATCATCAATCCGGATGGCGTGCGCAACCAGCTCGAAGGCAACATCATCCAGGGCGTGAGCCGGGCGTTGCTGGAAGAAGTGCAGTTCGATGCAGGCGGCGTCACGAGTGTCGACTGGATCAGTTACCCGGTGCTGAGGTTCACGGAAATCCCCGAAGTGGAGAAGGAGCTCATCAACCGCCCTGAGATGCCCGCCTTCGGCGCCGCGGAAACGCCCATCGTGGTCGTTCCGGCAGCGATCGCCAATGCCGTATTCGACGCCACCGGTGTTCGCTATCGAACCGTTCCGCTCACGCCCGAACGCATATTGGCCGGACTGCGGACCGGACAGACTAGCGCGTAGTAACGCAAACGATTCGGGCTCGTCTTGCCGGGTTACTCGCGATCCTGGGGGCGCGCCCAAAACTCCTCGCCATCCGACTCCCGGACCGCCATGACCCATTCTCCGGCCGGCTGGCCGTCGCGCATCGGATACCCCGTAATCGTCAGGCGAGACCCGGGCGGGAAATCGCCGAAGCTTATGCCTCGGCGCATCAGGGTCGTCGGACCCTCCGCCTCGAAGCCCCAGGTGGTGACCGAGCCGTCTTCGTTGGTCACGTCCAGGAGCAGCCACGAGTGCGGATTGGTGAACTGGAACTCGCGCACGACCCCGGTAAGCGTGATCGTGGTCTCGGTGTCGAACATCACCCCGGCATGATGGGCGATACCGTCGGTCATCCAAAACGCGATCGGTACCGCGGATAGAGCCAGCGAGACTTTCTTCATTGCGATCTCCTTCCGTAGCGAATGATACCGAACGTGTTCCCGGTCGCCCGAGTGGAGCCGTGATTTTCCCGCAAAAGTGCATGAATTAACTGTCTATCGTTCATCGCATTCATGATCGCGGATTCGCCGGACGTTTAAGATAGTCAACAGGCAGAGGTCGGGAGGAATCCAGTGAGCCGCGAGATTGCAATTTTGGTTGCTGCGGCGATTGCGTCTCTGGGCATCGCGCCGGCACAGACGGCTCAGGAGTTGGTCGCCAGGGCCGGGCAAGGGCTGCAACACGACTCCGCCTGGGCCCTTTACGAATCTCTGCGCGAGCAGGCGGGCGGCGGCGATCGCCTTCAATGGACGTCTTTGCCGGACTGGACCGGCATCTATACCAAGGTCGGGGGTCCAGGCTACGAAACGGGCCGTCCGCCCGGCGCCGCCCCCACCGCGAGACTGACGCCGGAATATCAGGCCCGCTTCGACGAGGCGCGGGCGCGCGCCGCCGATGGCGTTGTATTCGACCCCCTGAGCGTCTGCGCACCGTCAGGTTACCCGCGCTGGCTCAGTTCGGGGTATCTGCGGGAGTTTGTCGTGACGCCGGATCAGACCTGGATGATGAACGAGACCGACAATGAAACCCGGCGCGTGTATACGGACGGACGCGGCCATCCTCAACCGGAAAACGTCTATCCCATCGTTCACGGGGACTCCATCGGGTTCTGGGATGACGGGCGCCTGATCGTGCACACGAATCAGATTTCAGCGGGCGTCTACGGCCGTAACCTGCTGGAGAAGAGCGACCAACTCGAAACCGTGGAGATTTGGCAGAAGCAGGAAAACGGCGATCTCACTGTCGATGTCTGGCACTACGATCCGCCCGCATTGCTCGAGCCCTGGCACGTCCGCCATACGTACGAACTATTGGACGATCCCGACCGGCAGATGCGCATTCGCTACTGGTATTGCACTGAGAACCAGAACAACGCGGTGTATCGGACGGAGGAGGGCGGCACGGCGTACACGGATCTCGATTTCCTGACCGGGGACGATCAGTGAGAGTTCCGGGATACATCGTGGGAGTGACAGGATGAGCCGATATCGTTTTCTGCGACCTCTCTTCCGGACCATTCTTCTGGGTCTGCAGCCGCTGCTGTCACTGGCCCAATCACCGCAGGGCTTACCCGGGGGAGTGACCGGGGCGGCGCTTGACGGCGCTCCCTACCAGCGGGTGATCGTGGATCCCGAACGGGATCTCGAAACGACGCTTGACGGCGAGTTCAGCCTTGCGGCCGTGGGCGACGTGGTCGCGATCAGGCCCACCGCCAACCTGGCGGTGCCCGAGGTGCAGGCGATCTACGACGTGCTGCGTGGCGCCGATGTGGCATTCGGCAACCTGGAGATGACCATCGCCGATCCCGCCAACATCGCGCCTTACAACGACGCTAGCATGTTTCAGGCCCTGGGACGGCCGCTCATCGCCGACGACCTGAGCCTCATCGGCTTTGACCTGATGAATTTCGCCAACAACCATACCACCCACTTCAGTCTGACCGGCATGCTGGAGACCCTGCACCACATGGACCGGGTGGGGATCGTTACCGCAGGCTGGGGACGACACCTGGCGGAGGCGAAGAGCGCGAAGTTCCTCGATACGCCCCATGGGCGCATCGGCTTTCTGGGGATCACCACAAATTCCTTCTGGGACGCCAGGCCCGCCGGCGAGGACTCGCCCGGCGTGCCCGGGGCCAATGCGCTGCATCCGCAAAGGATCGTGACCGTTTCCCAGGCATCGTTCGATGCCTTGCGGCACGCCCACGCGTCGTCCCCCTACATGTTTCCGGGCCGTTACCCCATCACCAGCGTCCGCTCCTTCGGTGACGAAGGCGATCGAATCAGGCTCTACAACGAACTTTACGTACCCGGCGAGAAGCCCGGTTTTTCCTACGTGATCCCCCCGGAAGAACTGGAAAGCTACGCCCGGGAGGTCAGGGACGCGAAATACCTGTCGGACTTCGTGGTGGCCAACATCCACTC
>VYEH01000217.1:5563-7428 GCA_009843005.1 Pseudomonadota bacterium
ATCCCGCCGGATGCCCGTTCTGCCGGCGACTAGTCGCGCGATCCGCCGGACTTTCTCATGGAGCTTGCTCGCACCGCTGTCGACAACGGCGCCGATGCGTTCTTCTCCCACGGCGAGGGCGAACTGAGAGGAATCGAGATCTATAACGGCAAGCCGATTTTCTACCAGTTGGGCAACTTCAATCGCCATCCCTTCTTCCAGGAGGTGTTCAACCCGGAATACTGGGAGCGGGCGGCGCGCAATCGTGGGGCGGATGTCGAGAACCTTACGCGCGCCCAGGTCCAGGCGCTTAACTATCCGGCCAACCACGACCGGGAGTATTTCGAGAGCGTGGTGGCGGTGAGCCACTACAACGAAGGGGTGCTGGAGGAGATTCGGCTGTATCCGGTGGACCTGAAATTCGACGGTCCTTTCGTGGACATCGGTACGCCTCATCTCGCCAGTGGCGAGGTGGCCCAGCGGGTCCTGCAGACTTTGCGGGATGCTTCGGCGGCTTTCGGAACGGAGATTCGTATTTCCGATGATGTAGGAATTATCGAGATCGGCCGGTAGACGCCAGGTTCATCGCATGGCGATTTGCTCGGGCCACACTATGGAGAAACAGATGTTCGCAAACAAAATCACCATATTCTGCGTCGCGATGTCGTTCGCGGTAACCGCTCATCAGACATATTCCCAGGCGCCCGTCACAATGCCGGAGATGATGGTCTACGATCTCGACGCCGTCGAGGCCAACGAGCGGGGCGGCATGGTGGCTCGGACGATCTCGGCCGCTACGATTCGCGTGACGCACGCCGAGTGGGCGGCCGGCTCGAGGGTGCCCAATCACAACCATCCCGACGAACATATCATCTATGTGATCGAAGGCCGGATGAGGGCGTTCAGCGGCGAGCAGGAAACCGTGGTGGAGGCGGGGCAGTTTATCGTCTATCCCGCCTACGTGCCGCATCGTCACGAATACCTGGAGGACACGGTGACCATCGCAGTGTCCGGCCCGGGTCGCACAGAGGGCGGGCCGCCGCCGCGGTAATTTCCTGACGCAATTGGGGAACCGGATTTGCAGGAATTCCCGGGAGAATTTAAATATGAATCAATTCATGAACTGCCTTTCCGTAGTTGCCATTGCCTTGTCTGCAGGCGCTTGCAGCAGCGCAACGGATGATACGGCCGGTGACGCCGGGGGGCCGGTGCTGAGCGATGTCAGCCTGGCGCCGAACCCGAATCCGACGGTGCCGCAAGCTGCCATCCTGAGCCTGGCGACCGACAGGCCGGCGCAGCTCACGATCAACTTCGACGATGGAGAGCGGCGCTGGAGCGGGACGCCCAGTGACGAGTTCACGACCCGTCACGAAGTTCCGGTCATTGGCATGCGCGCGGGCCGCGAACACATCATCACGGCAGTGCTGGCCGATGGCGAGGGCAACGAGACACAGTCTGAACCGCTGCAATTCGACACGCCGCCGCTGCCGCCGGAATTCCCTAGGCCGATTATCAGGGTGCGCACGCCCGAGTTGATGCAACCCGGCGTCACTGTGTTCAACGTGAACGGCCGCTGGAACGCGGAAGGAAATTACGAACCGAGGTATTTTGGCCCAATAGTCATTGTAAATGACCTCGGAGAGATCATCTGGTACTACCTGCCCGAAGACCATCGCGCACACGATGTTCAGCGGCTCGACAATGGAAATCTCATCTACCAGGCGTTCCCGGATTCGACCGGTCAGGTCGAGATCGATATGCTCGGCAATGTCGTCAGACACTGGCAGTTCCTGGAAGCCGAGGAGCCTGAAGAGAACGCCATTCTCGTCAATACCGACAATATTCATCACGAAATGGTGGTGCTCCCGAATGGCAACATGTTGTTC
>VYEH01000217.1:7438-23915 GCA_009843005.1 Pseudomonadota bacterium
ATGTTGTTCCTCAGCATGGAAAACCGTGTGATCGAAAACTGGCCGGCCAGCTACGAGCAAGACGGAGAAACCCGGACTGCCAACGTCGTCGGCGACATTGTCGTGGAGATGACGCCCGCCGGGGAAATCGTGAACGAGTGGCCGCTCCACGATTTCCTGGATCCCTACCGGATTGGCTGGAACTCGCTGCGAGAGAACCCGCGCTATGCCGGCAAGTTCGAAGAACCTGCCTACGAATGGGCGCATGCGAACGCGGTCATCTACGATGAGAGGGATCACTCCTTCATCGTATCGGCTGCCTACCAGGATGCCGTGGTCAAGGTCAGCATGAATACCGGCGAAATCATCTGGATACTCGGCACCCACGATAACTGGCGCGAGCCCTGGAACGACAGGTTGCTGACACCGGTCGGTGAATTGGAATGGTTCTGGAAGCAGCACGCACCGACCTGGACCGAGCACGGGACCCTGCTCATTTTTGACAACAATGCGCTGGCTTCGACTCCGCCCGAGCCCACCCCTCCGCTTGAGACACGCAGGAGTCGTGCGGTCGAGTATCGTATCGATGAGGAGGCGATGACGGTCGAGCAGGTCTGGGAATACGGGCAGGACGACGAGCTTCTTTACGCCGGATATCTCGGCGACGTGGACTGGCTGTCCGACAGCGACACCGTCTTGATTACCGTGGGCGCCCGCGAAACCGATGAATACGGCGTCAGCGTGCCACTGCGTCAGGGGCAGCGATGGGCCACCCTGATTGAAGTCACCCACGAGCAACCCGCTCAAAAGGTCTGGCACATGGATCTGAAAACGGACGGTGTCGGCTGGGCGGTTTATCGTGCCGGGCGATTGTCCGGCATATATCCCTGACTCCAAAACCGGGGTGCTGCGCTTGCAGGTGGAAGGGGACGATATTTCATGGTCTGTGATCCAAAATGCAGGTATCGACCTCCGCTCCGGCGTGTAGCATTAATGTTGTGAGAAAGAGACAAGGGGCAGAAACAGCCTGTATCCATTTGTTCGCTGGTCGTCGGGAGAGAATGATGCGAGCCCTTTTGACTGCGGTGGCACGGTGCTTGAGTACAGCTCAATTATTGTATGGCTGCACCCTTTTCTTCCTGGTACTGGCAGCCGAGCCGGTGTGGGCGCACCATTCACGGGCTGCATTCGACGGGCAGAATCCCATGCGGATGACCGGCACGGTGACCGAATTTCGCTGGGTGAACCCACATATTCTCATCAGAATCGAGCTCGATGATGGCGAGGAGTGGACGCTCGAAGCCCACTCCGTTCAGGGCGTGATGAGCTACGGCTGGGAAAGCGACACGATCGAGGTTGGAGACCGGATTACCCTTGAGGCCGCTCCGCACAGCAACCCCGAATACAAGTATGCCTTGATGCGCTGGGTGTTGACCGCTGATGGTCAGGCCCTGAACGCTATGCCGAACAGCATAGTCCCGGCCGAATTTGCCAATGGAGTCGCTCAGCAACCTGCTGGCGGTGGCCGTGACAGCGCTCAGGATTTGTCTGCTCTGGCCGATGCTTCAACCGATTTCAGTGGCATATGGTCTCCAGCCTCGCCTTCCCGCGTTATCGCAGGAACGGAGCGGCCTGCGCGTGCTGCCGGTTCGGGGGGCGCGCCCGGCGGCCGAGGCGCCGCGCCTGCCCGTGGACAGCGGCGCGCAGCAGCCGGCGGGAATGATGGAACTGCGCCGGCGCCCGGTGCGCGCGCCGCGCCCGGCAGCAATCTGCCGCTCACGGAACTGGCCAGAAATGAACTCGCCAACATGCGACAGAGCGACAACCCGGCCTACTCCTGCATTGAGGAAAACTTTCCCGAATTCATGACGACACCGCTCATGATTCGCATCGATCGCTACGAGGATCGCCTCGTTCTGGAAAAACAGAACAGCGGCGCCGTGCGAACAATCTGGCTCGACGATGCAGCGATTCCAGAGGCGGCTCATCAACCCAGCCGCGACGGACTCGCAACCGGCGCCTTTGAGAATGAGCGAACCCTCGCGTTCGGCATTTCAGGCTTCACGGCTGCAACCTGGGGAATTACTCGCGGCGTGCATTCCAGCGTGGAAAAGAGCATCGAGGGGCGCATGAGCCTGTCTGAAGACGGCAAGGGCATAGACATTGCCTGGACTACCCTCGATCCAATCTATCTGACCGAGCCGCTGGTTCGGACTGGTCAACTGTCCGTGCAGCCTGACCGTGAATTTATTCGGGCAGTCTGCGATCCCGATGCCAGCGCTGTACCGCTGGAATTCGAATAGGGCCAGCCGTAAACAGACCCGTGGCGATTCAGGCAGTCCCAGTTCAGTCCTCATGCGCGAATAAAGTTTTTTGGAAAGAGGTCCTGCGAATATGAAAGCTGTTTCCATCCTGGTTCTGACAGGCGCTCTGTTCAGCTCGTCGCTTCAGGCCCATCATTCCGTTGCAGCCTATCTGGACGATCAGCCAGTGCGAGTAGAGGGGACCATCAAGGAGGTGCTGATGGTCAATCCACATACACGTTTTATTGTCGAAACCACCACGGAAAATGGCGAGACGGTCGACTATCAATTCGAAACCGCCGGGCCCGGAGTCCTGCGAGGCCGCGGCTGGACCAACGAGACGTTGCAGGTGGGCCAGGAAGTCATCGCTGTCGGTTCGCCGCATCGATCCCGACCGACCGATGTGACGTTGACCCGTTTTGAACTGCCCAACGGTATGTGGGTGGATCAGGGAGGCGTTCGTGAGCCCGGCACGGCGGTCGCCACTGGCGGCCCCGGTGGCGCGGCCGGTGCGGGTGGTCCTGGCGCTGCGGCCGGTATGGGGGGCCGCGGCGGTGCCGCAGCACAGGGCGGCCGCCGACCCGAAGCGGGCCAAGCCACCGGCAGTTGGCCGGAAGAACCGGCACCGAGTGGCGCCAGCCGGGAGCTTCTGTCCGGCTCCTGGTCTTCGGTTGCGCGGACACTTCTGCGCACCGGGCGGGACCCGGACGCCCTGTCAATCATGACGGAACTGGGTCGAGAGATGTACGAGGGTTTCGACATCAATGATGAGCATATGGCAAGTTGCATCACCGTCGGGACGCCTCGCCTGGCGCGCGGTACCATTTACTCGACACAGATTGTCGACACGGGCGATATCATTTTCATGATTTCCGAATACAACGCCCAGACGCGGCGTATTCATATGGCAGGCCAACAACCGCCCCCCTCCTTCTTTCCCAATCGACTCGGCTGGTCCACCGGCAGCTGGGAGGACGGACTGCTGACCATCCGTACAGACGGGCTGACTCCGGAGAGAATCAACGCGACTCAAGGGGACTATTTTGGTGGCGGTGAAGACGCCTACATGGTCGAGCGTTATTACCTGTCAGAGGATGGCAATATGCTCAGCGTACACACATCCTTCTACGATCCAGCGCACTATAACGAGCCCTACGACACCTATTTCGCCTATACAAAGGCGCCGGAAGTGCTTTCCTTCGCGCTTGATTGCGTACCGACGCATTACGAATAGGAGAGTAGAGTGCGAACCTTTCTGTCTGCGTTGGCACTTGCCACTATTACACTTCCTGGGTCTGCCCACCACAGCACAATTGTTTTTGACACCAACAATCCGGTAACTATCGAGGGTCATGTCACAGAATGGTTCACGGGATTGCCGCACCCATTTCTGGAGATTGTTGCTACCAATGACAGCGGGGAGGAGGAAACCTATGTGCTCGAATTCGGTGGCACCAGCGCCATGGTTCGCCAGAACGGGTGGGATGATACTACCTTTAAAGCAGGCGACAGGATTGGTGTGACGGGAGGCGCCTCCCGACTGGATCACACCACGATTCTGGTAGACAACCTGATCACCGAGTTTGACGACTTCGAGGCTCCCGACACTGTGCTTCCGCAGGGGTTCAGCCCCCCGGGATTTGCGCCTCTTCCGGAAGACTTTACCCTGCCTCGCTTGTCTATGTTTGCCACCATAACCGGGTCTGACTGGTCGGGAACCAACGTTGTTGTCGATGTCCGCGGTACGCCCGGGCGTGAGTCTGAAGAGCGAGCTATCAAGGCGATTCTTCCAGACGCACGAACTCTGGAAGAAGCAGGTCTGACCCAGGCAGACATACCCGCAGGCGCAAATGTAACCATGGAGGGATTCCTGGCCGAAGAGACCGCCCTGTTCTTTCCCAGAAACTTCAATATCGTCGAAGGAAAGAGTGTCTGGATGGAAGAGCACGGCATGGAGAGCACGGCGGACTATCTGGGTGTTGAATTTACCTATGTTGCTCCAGAGCGGTCCCGGTTTAGTGGAGGGCGTGCAGGCGTATTCCTCAGAACTGCCGGTGATGGCTTCGGAGGTCGGGGTGGCGGTGGCGAAGGTGGAGGCCCGGGAGGCCGCGGTGGTGCAGGTGGCTCTCCTGATGGTTTTGAAGGCCTGCCTCCTGGAGCAGCCGGACGACGCGGTGGCCAAGGCGGTCCTCCTGGAGAAGGCCCGGGAGGTCGTGGTGGTTTTCCTGGTGCACAGGCTGCTGAAGCCGATCGGGATGAGAATGAGTCTGACCAGGATTGACCTGGAAATGGCCAGCTGTAAATTGATCCAGGGCGGTAACTTCAGGCGCAAGGCGCAAAAGTGAATTAGAAGTTTCCCTGTTCGCGTTGATTAGTGGCAGGAAACAAGCACAACAAGGGCATAATCAGTTTGTATCCATTAGCGCGGTATTCGCCAGGAGAGAAGAATGCGAGCCTTTTTGACTGCGGTGGCATGGTACCTGCTTACGAGTTGGTCGGTATCGGTATACGCTCACCATAGCTACACGGCGTATGCGGTCGACGAACCGATCGAAATCACAGGCACCGTCTCGAGGGTGGGGTTCGTCAACCCGCACGCCTATTTCATGGTCGACGTGACCGAAGAATCGGGAGCCGTAACCTCCTGGAGGGTGGAAACGACCGCACCGGCCGTGCTTCGGCGTCGCGGCTGGGATACCAGTACGATCCAGGTCGGCGACCGGCTGTCCGCCACAGGCGCCCCCCTGGTGTCGGGCGATCCGGAAATAAATCTCGACTTCTTCGTCCTGTCCGATGGAACCCGCCTCCTGCGCACCGGTATCGCAGGCGCCAATGGCGGGGCAGGCGGCGGGCCGCCCGGACCGGCTGCGGGAGCGGCAGGCATGGGTATGGGTATGGGAATGGGCATGGGAAGCGGCGCCATCCCCGATGAACCCGAACGGTCCGGCGCCCCGCGCGAGTTTCTGGCGGGGGTGTGGGCCACCAACCTCACGTATCCCAACCTGCATCCCAGGGACCCGCGGGGCCAGGAGATCATGACGGAGGCCGGGCGGGCTCGTTACGATACCTTCGACGTCGACAGGGACAACATGGGGAACTGCCGCCTGGTCGGCGCGCCCCGGATGGCGCGAGGCACGATCTACGCGCTGGAGATCGTCGACAACGGCGACATCATTTACATGATCTCGGAATACAACGCCCAGGCGCGCCGAATCTACATGGATGGACGGGAGCCTCACAAGTACTTCGTCCCCAACCGCCTGGGCTGGTCGAACGGCCAGTTCGCCGATGGCGTGCTGACCATCACCACGCGTCACATGACCGAGGAACGCATCGACGGCGCCTACCTATTCGGTGGCGGCGAGGACGCCTACGTGGTCGAGAAAGTACACCTGGGCGAAGACGGAAACGAATTGCACTACTTCGCGTGGTTCCACGACCCTGTCCACTACACGGAGCCTTTTCGCACCTTGCAGGGCTGGCAGCGCGTCGACATCGATCAGGGTTTCGTGCTCGACTGCGACCCGGTGAATTACTCGGCGGAACCATAGCCGGACAACCGAATCGGGAGAACCATATGAAATCTGCTGCAACATCATTGCTTGTTCTGTGTGCAATTGGCTTCTGCTTTCAATCCGCCGCGCAAGACATTGATGACTTCACATTGTCAGGCGACGATGCGGTCGCAGCGAAAAGCAGCACGGAAATATCGGTCAACGCAGCGGAGCAGATCGCCAGGGCCTGTGTATCCTGGGCTGAAGAACGAGGCAGGAGGGTCAGTGTCGTAATACTCGGACTTGGCGGAAATATCGTCTATGCCTATCGCATGGACGGGCAACTGCCCGCCAATATCGACACTGCGCAGATGAAGGCGGAAACAGCGCTGTACTTCCGCATCTCAAGTCATGCTGCGCTCAATCGATACTCGAATACCGGGACTACTTCCCAGGTCATCAAGCTGAACCAGTACCTGGTCGAAGGCGGTCTGCCTATCATGGTGGGCGACGAAATGATCGGGGCGATAGGTGTCGGTGGTTACTATCAGAACGATGAAATCTGCGCGCACCATGCGCTGACTACTGTTATCGGCCCGCAACCGCCGCTGGTAGATCGTTCGTAGCGCCAATCGCCGAATGGGTATGGGTTCCCCCGATAGCGGTATCAGGGCGCCATGGCATTGGCGCCCCGATCGGCTCGCATACGGGGGCGGTCCCGGTCCCAGCCGGAGGGCCTGGAGGGATCGTATTCCGGGTTGACCAGCGGAATATCTGCATCGACAGAGGCCAGGTAGTCGTCGAGCATGGATTCCAGCTCCGCCGCCTTTGCCGGCATTTGCGCTGCAAGATCGTCGCGCTCACCGATATCCCTGGAGAGATCGAACAGCACCGAGGGGTGGCCCTCGTAATACTTGATCAACTTGTAGTCGCCAACCCGGATAGCCGACTGTGGCGTTCCCGTCTGGTAGTGGGGAAAATGGAAAAGCAGTCCTTCGTGGGGGCGGTTCACTTCACCTGCGCCGCCGTTTTCGAGCACCGCAACGACGCTGCCGCCTTCAATGCCGGCGGGCAGGTCGGCAGAGTCGATCTCCGCCCACTCGGCAAACGTCGGAAGAAAGTCGTACCCGATGATGGGAACATCTGACCAGGAATTGGCGTCGATCCCGGGTCCGCGAATGATGAAAGGCACGCGAATGCCACCCTCGTAAAGATTGCCCTTCGAACCCATCAGCGGGTAAGGGCTGCCGGGCGTACGAGTTGTGTAGCGGGTCGGGTCGTCCGCGTGGTGTCCATTGTCGCCCATGTAGATGACATAGGTGTTGTCGCTCAGGCCAAGCTCGTCGAGGCCATCCAGGAACAGGCCGACGCTGGTATCGAGATCCTCGGTTGCCGCCGCACCGCGCACGCTGTCGTGCATGATGCCCGGACCGCGCGCCTCGGCCCGGGCTGCCGTTTCCGGAGAGGCGAATTCCCCACCATGCAGTCCTAGGGCGGAGAGCTGTACGAAAGCAGGCTGGCCGGCTTCGCGGGCCCGCCTCATGAAGTCGAGCGCTCTCTCCGGCATGCCGTACATGTCCAGGGGGTTTTCCGGGTCGCTCCAGTTGAAGGCAAGATCGTTACCCGTGTCGCCGTCGCTTTCGTGGTAGCCATTGGCTTCAGGTCCTTCCGCGCCCAGGTGCCACTTGCCATAGTGGGCGGTACGGTAGCCGGCTACCTGCAGGAGTTCGCCGACCGTGATGTCGGATGTTTCGATTTGCGGCGGAAAGGGGCGAACGACCGGGACCAGCGGAAAGTTATTCGTCGGCGTCGCCAGAGGCGCTGCCTTGGTGATGTGGTTTTTCGCCGGATTCATGCCGTTCTGAATGCTGGCCCGGGTCGGCGAGCAGGCTGGCGACGGAGAGTACGCGGCCGTGAATCGCATGCCCTGACTGGCAAGTTCTTCCAGCCTCGGCGTCAGGAAAAAATCGCTTCTGGAATTCGGCAGATCCGGATGCATCTGCACGGAGGTTCCGTACCAGGCCTGATCGTCAGACAGGATCAGAACTATGTTCGGCCGGTCCTGAGCAAGGCTGGTGTGTGCCGCCAGCAGCGCCAGGACAGAACACGCGACTGGAAGAGGTTGTAGATTCATGCAATCCCTCCGTCCGAGGCAATGAAAATGGCGTTGCGCCGATACGGCGTCATAAAGTTGATGAAGCGCCGGTGCCCCATCAAAATACAATGCACTCGCCCGGGTCTCCTTGACCGACCGCTCGCGCATTGAAGAACCAGTTCACGGTGGCAATCCCCTCCTCGAAAAGGAATGGATCCATTATGGTCAGTTCCGCATCCAGGCGGCTCTGGTCTTCACTCAGGCGATACACTTCCATCAGTTCTATCGAATCGCCCTGCCGCATTCGAAAGAAGTAGGGCCAATCGATGTTGGTGGTCTTCACGACCAGCGTCCTTTCATCCTGCCAACTGCCCTGGGAGAATCCGAGACGGGAAGACTCCCGATCCTCCGCGCTCATGTCGGGGTCCATGTAAACAATGCGCCTGGTATTGAGCCAACTGTGGCTCAAGATGAGGTTGCCGTCTTCTTGCTGTATGACCAATGAGCCTGGGTGCATGATCGGCTCGGGCAATCCCTGGGGTTCACAGCGCATGATGGGATTGTCAAGCTCGTTCCATTCACCCCGGCTTGCCACGGCTTCATCGGTCAGGTCCAGGTCCGGCAACGACGCCATCGGGCTTCTCCCGGTGCGCCACCTTCGGAAAAAACCAACGTCGTCAGCTTCGGCGTCAACCGGTTCGGGCTCGGCGAATGTATTCGCGGAACCGACGAGGTTCGAACCGCTCCAGCGCTGATCTGCCACCTCACCGTACAGCGGCAAAACCACTTCTGTGCCACCCTCGGTCAGAACATTCTCCGCCAGGATGGAATCCCGGAGCACAGACTTTCGTCCGTAAACGACGATCTCTTCGCCTACTGTGAACAAATCTTCGGTTATTCCGGCGTTCGCAAGGCGGGGCGGATCGAAGTTGTTCTCCACCCTCCACTCCTGGGCGCCACCCTGTTCGCTGTCTACCTCTACGAACAGGGCCACATGCGGCTGCCTCCACATGATTCTCGCCAGCACTCCGGATATCTCCATCAGGTCTCCGTCGGCATACTCGACGGCGGCATGATGGCTCGTTGCCACCACCGGGACAAGCGAGAGGCACAATAAAGAGAGCAGGTGTTTCGTTAGATTGCTCACTGTTCTATTTGCTTTGCTTCACGGACAGTCCGCTTGGACAGCCCGTATGTGACCCATATCCACAATATACGCAATGGTGAATTTCGATACTTGCATTTTGGACCACAGAACGTGAATTTTCGTCCAAGGTCGGCAGTCCGGTCATGCCTGGGATGCGCTGGAAATGTAGAATTGGAACACGTGGACAGCGAGCGGACCACAGGCTTATGTGGCTCGCAAACCGGCGGTCGGCGTAGCGCCGATCGCAGTCGTGGATGTTGTAAAGGCGACGGGCCCGGTGAAGCGGATGTGTTTCGAGTGGCCCGCAGCCAGGGAAGTTTCGATCAATGAGAATACTTTTGCTCGCGCTCGGATTACTCGTACCCGGTTTGTTCGCCGTGAAGCCGGTGGCCGCCCACCATTCATTCGCGGCCGTGTTCGACGAGACCCAGCCCGTCACGCTTCAGGGGATTGTCACGAAATTCGAATGGACCAATCCGCACGTGTACTTTCTCATGGACGTGACGGACGAGGACGGTCAGGTGGCCGAATGGGCGTTCGAATTGCTCGCGACAAGCGTGCTTCAGAACCTCGGCTGGACCCGCAACTCCCTGCAGGCAGGCGAATTCGTTCAAGTGCAAGGCGAGCTTGCCAGGGACGGCAGCAATTTCGCCAGCGGCCGCGCGATTACCAAATTGCGCACGGGCGAGAGGCTGGTCGGCGTTGGACGTCCCGGCGGGTAAGATCCGATGACGGAAAGAATTCGAGTCGGAGCGTTGTCAGCGGGTCTCGGCGTGTTGTTGCTTCCGGTTCTCGTGGCGGGGCGGGATGTCGCCGTCACCGCCCGGCCGACGCCGCGCCTGACCGACGGTACGGTCAATCTCGGTTCCGCGCCCGGCGAGGTCGGGCACTGGAACACATTGCGCGGTGGCGCGCTGATGGAGAACGCCGTCGCACTCAACGAGTTCATCGTGGCCAATGCCGAGGATGTGGATCGCGTCGCTCCGTTCAAGCCGTGGTCGCGGCAGCTCTTCCTGGAACGGCAGGCGAACCTGGGCAAGGACGACCCCCACCTGTACTGCGCCGGCAATGGCGGCCCGCGAATGTTCGACACGCCGTACGGTATCGACTTCATTCAGGATCGGGCGCGCGAACGCATCCTCATCAAGATCGGTTGGTCGCGCAGGTGGCGCGAGGTTTTCATGGACGGCCGTTCCCATCCCGATCCCGATGTCCTCTCACCCGGTTATTTCGGGCACTCGGTGGGCCATTGGGAGGGCGATACGCTGGTGATCGACACGGTCGGCTTCAACGAGAGGTTCTGGTTTGCGCGAAAACCGACGGGAATCGTGCACACGGATGCGCTGCACCTCGTCGAGCGCATTTCCCGGCCGAACTACGAGTCGCTGCGCTACGAGGTCACGATCGATGACCCGAAGGCCTATACGCGGCCGTGGACCGCGAGCTGGGAGCTTCCATGGTCTGAGTCGGAAATGGTCGAGTACCTGTGCGCGGAGAATCCTCGCGGTTACAGTCATATTGTGGGACCGCAATAGGCGTTGCATACATTGCTCGAACTGGTGTCATAACGGGAAGTCCATGAGAGCGGCCGCCGCCATTCTGGGTCTACTGGCGCTGCCATTCGGGGCGTCTGCGCACCATTCACTCGCGGAGTACGACCGTTCGGCCGCCGAGGAAGTGGAGGGCGAAGTGATCAGGGTCCTGTGGAGGAACCCCCACGTTCGCTTCACGCTGCAGACACAGAACGAGGCCGGTGGGGTGGAAGTCTGGGATCTTCAGGGCGTGGATCTGAACAGTCTCGATCGCCGCCATGTTCCCCATGACCTGGTGCAGGTGGGCGACACGATCCGCGTGACCGGCAACCCCTCGAACCGCCGCGTGCACCATCTGCTCATCAGCAATGTCCTCACCGCCGATGGGACGGAGATCCTGATCGATCCCACGGCCGAACCGCTTTGGTCTGCAGCCGTGGTGGGACGTCTCGTTGCCTCGGTGGAACCTTCGGACATGGGCGGCGAGGCACGCTCGATCTTCCGCGTATGGAGCACCGAGGTTGCTGCTCGGGGCTGGGGAACGCGGCATTTT
The DNA here is from genome assembly GCA_009843005.1 of Pseudomonadota bacterium. GTDB lineage: Bacteria > Pseudomonadota > Gammaproteobacteria > Steroidobacterales > Rariloculaceae > UBA6522. The sequence goes on from VYEH01000217.1 coordinate 18,542, forward strand.
CCCTTCACGGAGGCGGCAATCGCAGCCCGCGACGAATGGGACCCGGACGACAACTTTGCGATTCGGTGCGAGCCCGAGGGCATGCCCCGGATCATGACCAACCCGCATCCGTTCGAGTTCGTGGACGGTGGGGCCACCATCGAGCTTCGATCGGAGCTCTACGATCTGACTCGGATCATCCATATGCAAGACGTCGCCGATCCAGCCAAACAGCCGTCAAGCCCGCTTGGCTATTCGGTGGGACAGTGGGCGGGGGATACGCTGATCGTGACGACGTCACGGGTAAACTGGCCGCATTTCGACACCATAGGAACGCCACAGAGCGAGGCCGTGACCTACGAGGAGCGATTCTGGCTCAGCGAGGATCCGGGACGGCTGGAATATCGACTTACAATCGACGATCCGGCGACGTTCACGGAACCCGCGTATTATGAGCGATACTGGCTGGCGCTCGGCGAGGAATTGCAAAGGTACGACTGCCAAGTATTTTGACACTTCATCACAAGCGAGAAATGAGGACAGTTCCAATGCACATGCTCGGTCGATTCGTCGCTGTTACCGCACTGTTCGTCGGCTTGCACGGTGTCACCGCTGCCCAGCATGGACATCCTTTGGTCGGAACCTGGAGCGGCTACTGGGGGCCGAACGACGAGGAGCGCAATCGCGTGCTGCTGCTCCTCGAATACGACGGCGAGAGAATCGGCGGCATCATCAACCCGGGTCCGAAACCGTACCCGAAAACAAACGCCACGCTGGACGCGCCTACCTGGACGGTCGTGCTGGAAGGGAGCCGCGAAGACTCCGACGGCAATACGATCGAGTACCGGATCGAAGGCCGCATCGAAAACGTCACCTCGCCCAGCGAGCGGAGCATATCCGGTGAATGGGTGCAGGGCGACGTGGTCGGCGACTTCAGCGTGACCCTGAACTAGCGTGTGCCAAAGCGATCTCGGCGGTCAACTCTATTTCGGATAGCGTTGGCAGGTCTCAACCGTCCAGGTCGATTCGCACGCAATTCTCCGCGTATTCCGGAGGAGGCATGTCCTCGCCGTGAGGCGTCTGGTGCATAGCCTCACCCAGGGCAAAATGTGACAACGACAAAACTCAAGACTTTCTGGATCAGTCTGCTCTTTGTCGGTAGCGGATGTGCAGCCCTCATCTATGAAGTTGTCTGGTTTCAACTGCTGCGTCTGACTATCGGCTCCTCCTCGTTGTCGGTCGGTATCACAGTAGCTACTTTTATGGGTGGCATGTGCATCGGAAGCTGGGGGTTTCACCGCTACATCAAGGATAAGAGGCACCCCCTTCAGCTTTTCCTTGCGCTGGAATCGGGAATAGCTCTTTGTGCGATCCTGAATCTGTTTGTTATCCCGGGAATTGCAGGCTTGTACTTTGATGTCGCCGGTTACGGGGCTGGCGGTATCGCGGTGCGGGGAATCGTGGCGGCGATATTCCTGTTGCCTCCAACAATCATGATGGGAGCGACGCTCCCTGCGGTTGCCCGCTGGGTATCCGGCAGCCCCACGGGCGCGGTCTCACTTGGTTTCTTTTACAGCGCCAACATATTTGGTGCAGTCCTCGGCACTCTTGTTGCGGGTTTTGTGTTGCTGCGCCTTTTCGATACCAGAGTCGCGACTGGCGTTGGAGTATTCCTGAATCTGCTTGTTTCCGGGACGGCCTGGTACTTGTCTCGCCGCGATACCAGCTATCGTCCGACAAAACAGATTGCAGCAGCAGTAGGCAACACCAAGTTCTATTGGGTGGTGGCCCTGTCGGGCTTTGCTGCCCTGGCAGCCCAGATTATCTGGACCCGGCAACTGGCACTGTTTTTCGGCGGCACCGTCTACAGTTTCAGCATCATTCTGGCCACCTTCCTGGTTGGCCTTGGCGTCGGGAGTGTCGTCTGTACGCGTCTGTTGGACAGTGGCAAATGGGCTGCCGAACAACTGCTGCTGCTTTGCCAAATCGGTCTGGTGCCCGCTATCTGGTGGGCCAGCTTCACGGGCGCCCATCTAATCCACCTGATCGACCCGCTCGGCGCGAATATCATGGACTATGAGGATACGCCTTCCTGGGCGCTCAAGAGCATTTCCGATCTCATTCGGGCCTTTTGCATCCTGTTTCCCGCAACCTTTCTCTGGGGAGCGACCTTCCCTGCCGCGCTTGCTTCAACTGCCGAGAAAGATCGCCAGCCCGACCGATATTTCGGAGGGCTCTACGCGGCCAATACTGCCGGCGCTGTTTTGGGTGCGCTTCTCGTGACCATTGTCGTGATTCCGACGCTGGGAACGGCGTTCGCGAACAACCTTGCCATGCAGGTGTCTCTGGCGGCGGTGGTTCTACTCTGCGTCACGGCAAGAGATGCCGTCGGCGAGAAGAAATGGCTGCTGATCGCTCCACTTTTTTTCGTGGCTATCGTTCCCGTTCAACCCAACGATCAAATTCAGTTGCTTGGCCGGCTGCAGTACAACTGGCATGACGTTCAAACGGAACAAATTGAAGAAGGAATGAATAGCACCGTCGGGATCAGCAGTGGTGTCTTTAGAGGCGGGGTCAATTATCAGATTCATGAGATCGGGAAAGTCGTTGCTTCCAGCTTGCACAAGCACATGCGAATACAACGGCACCTAGGCCATATGCACGCCCTGTTCCACCCGGAACCAAAATCCGTACTCATCATTGGCTTCGGAGCCGGAGTGACTGCCGGCACATTCACGCTCTACGATTCAATCGAACGTATTGTGATCGTTGAAATCGAGCCCCGTGTTCCCATGCTGTCCGGCAGATATCTCGCCAGGGAGAATTACGACGTTCTGGAGGATCCGAGAACCGAGTTGATCATTGACGATGGCAGGCATTTTCTTGCAACGAGCGATGAAAGGTTTGACATCATCACGACCGATCCGATTCATCCGTACATCAAGGGAGCCGCGTCCCTCTACACTTCAGAGTTCTACGAACTGGTGCTGGATCGCCTCAATCCTGGCGGCATCGCTACCCAATGGATTCCCTTCTACGAAACCGACGAGGCAGCGGTCAAAAGCCAGGTCGCCAGCTTCGTCGCGAGCTTTCCACGCACCAGTGTCTGGAACAGCCAGCCACAGGGTGTTGGCTATGATGTAACGCTTATGGGCCATACCGCTCCCTTGGCTGTGACGCCCTTCGAACTGGAAACAAAGTTTCACAGGCAGCGCATCGTAGAGTCATACGCCGAGGTTGGCCTGTCGAGCATTGACCAGGTCATCGAGCTCTATTCCGGACACGATGGAGACATAAGCTGGTGGCTGGAGGGCGCCCAGATTAACCGGGATCACAATCTGCGTCTGGAGTACCTCGCCGGCACGGCACTGGACGGTAAAAATGCTACCGAAATACTCACCAACATGAATTCACGCACCTCCAGGCAAGCCCTGGAACAGTCGATACAGGAGCTATTCGGATTGTGATCCAGGCCTGGTCCGGGTTTCCCATTACCGGACCCACGCGGTTGTTGGCTGCGTAGCATACAGCGGTTGACTACACGCCGGCCGAAATATGGTCGGACTGCCGACCGTAGACGTTATTTCATGCTCTGTGATCCAAAATGCAAGTATCGACCTTCGCACCGGCGTATACCATGAATTCTGTCTATGCATCGCAAACGCCTTGATGTTTGCAAACCAAAGAAGGGGGAACCTCTAGTGTATGCCAGAAACAGGTTTGGTTTCGGATTCACTCTATTGGCTGTGCCGATGGCCCTCGCTTGCCCCGTGGCAGCGCAGGACGCCTCTGATCAAGCCGACTCCGCGTCGCCGACGGTTTTGGTGGAAGAGCTGGTTGTTACCGGGACGCGCATCGTCGGTCAGGAAGGGACCTCTGCGCCTCTCATACAGTTCGACACCGCCGCTTTGGAGCAGAACCCAACCTCCACGCTCTCCGAGTTTTTCCGCGAAAATCTTACCGCGATGACCGCGTTTCCCAATGATGTCGAAGAGCGCTCCCAGGGCCCGCAGAGATCCAATGGCAACAGGGTTTCCGGCGTTAACTTGTGGAATCTGGGTGAGCACAATACGCTGACCCTGCTGGATGGAAGTCGCCTGATCAAGTTTGCAGCGCCTAACGGCGCCGGTTGGTACACCACGGATGTCAATGCGATCCTGCCCGGAATCGCAATGTCTCGTGCCGACATCCTGCTCGATGGAGGCGGGGCCATCTACGGTACGGATGCGATTGGCGGTGTGGTAAACCTGGTGCCGCGCTACGGTTTCGAAGGGCTGGAGGTCCGGGCACAAACGGATCTTTATCCTGAGGAGACCTTGAGCAAAACCGGTTCGAATATTCTATCCGTACTGTTTGGCTCAGGATTTGGCGATGGCAGGGGCAGCCTGATTGTCGCGGGCGAGTTCTCCGCGATTCACCGCAACGATGCTGCGGAGCTGGGTCTCAGCAATGTATTCGATGCGCCCGATACGACGGGTGTTGCATTGGATGGAGCCGCCTACGATGACCTGGCTGAAAACTACAATCTTCAAACCGGCGGTCGCGGCGGCAATGGATTCGAGTGGGTTGCCGGTTCCGGCCGCGGCGCCACTACGCTGACAGAGCCACTCTGCGGCGCCAGTATTGAAGGGGTTCCCTTCTACTACACCGGCCTGGTCGTGCCCGATGGCGCAACGACGGCAACACCGGGAACCTGTACAGGGTACGGTGCCGCCGGCACGCCAGCCGGTCCGACAACACAGGTCAGGGATAATTCCTCCCGTAATTCGCTCTTTACAGCGCTCAGGTATGAGTTCAGCAATGCCGTCAGCGGTTCCGTGAATGTCAGCTATAACGACCGCGAAAACCTGGAACTCTTTCGGCACAACCAGGCCGACGGATCAGTTGGTACGAACTTCAACGCGCTGGTCCCGCCCGACCACCCGGCGGTGGGCTATTACAAGTCCATCGATTCTGTCTGGAATCGTGCATTGACCCCGGGCAGGAGAGGCGGCGCTCCTTCTCTTTCCGGTGGCGAGACATTCGGAATAGACCATGAAGAAGAGAGCAGTATGGAGTCCACCACGGTCAATGTCCACGGTGCCCTGGACTGGACACTCAACAACCGAGCCGATCTCCGTCTCGGTACCTTTTACGGCAAGAGTGAGGTGGATTTCCACCGCTACTCCCTCTTTATTGATCGCTACCAGGATGCGTTGAACGGCTTTGGTGGTCCCAACTGCAATCCGGCTAACGGTACCGCCGGAGTTGGCGATTGCATGTACTTCAATCCCTTTATCAGCTCGCTTCTGCCAGACGCTAGTACGGTCTGGGCGGGAGGTTCCCTGGCCAACGACTCCGCTGTGGTTGACTGGATGGGAAGCGTTGAAGCGATAGGTCGGTTCTTCAACACGGA
>VYEH01000091.1:0-2529 GCA_009843005.1 Pseudomonadota bacterium
AGATGCAGGTGTTCTGGGCCTGGTCCTCCTTGAGGATGTCCGCCTGCACGGTGCCCCGGACCGATGCCAGCGTGGCGGCGCGGATTTTCTCGTAGGTCTCGGCGGGGACGAGCCGATCGCCCGATATCCCGAGCAGCGCCAGGCCGAGTCCGTCGTTGCCGGGAGGCAGGTCGCCCGCGTAGCGCGGGCGCTCCCGGCCTGCAAACCAGGCTTCGATCTTCTTTTCCGCCTCGCTCCATCTGCCCGATTCCCGCAGGTGCTTCTCCACCTGCTGATCGATCGCGGCGTTCATGAAGAACGCCAGGATCATCGGCGCCGGGCCGTTGATCGTCATGGACACGGAAGTCGCCGGGTCGCACAGGTCAAAGCCCGAATAGAGCTTCTTCATGTCGTCCACGGTGGCGATGGAGACGCCGGAGTTGCCGACCTTGCCGTAGATGTCCGGGCGCTCGTGGGGATCCTCTCCGTACAGCGTCACCGAATCGAACGCGGTGGAAAGTCGCGACGCTTCGTGCCCACGCGCCAGGTAGTGGAAGCGCCGGTTGGTCCGTTCCGGCGTTCCCTCTCCGGCGAACATCCGGGTGGGTTCTTCGGCCGCGCGCCGGTAGGGATAGACGCCGGCGGTGTAGGGATAGGACCCGGGCAGGTTCTCCTTCATCAGGAACGTGAGCCGGTCGCCCCAGTTGCGCAGGTTCGGAGCGGCGATCTTGGGTATGTTCAGTCCGCTCAGGGATTGCCGGTAGTTGCTGCCCGTCACCTCCTTGCCGCGCACGCGGTAGCTGTAGCGCTCGTCCCGGGTTGCCGCCCTGCGTTGGGGCCAGGTCCTCAGCAGATTGGCTGCTTCCGCGCCGAGTTCGTCGAGGGTCTCCTGGTAACGGTGTCGCAGCGCGGTGATCGAAGGATCCGACTCGTCCGCGAGCGTGGCCTGCCGAAATCCGTCGAAGGGCGCCGGCAATCCGGCATCGCCGAGTTCCCGCAGCGCTTCATGGAGGTGCTGCAACCGGCTGGCGGCCTTCGCCCGGGCCGTGACGGTCTCGTTAATGGCGCGTCCCTGTTCGCTGATTTCCGCGAGATAGCGGATTCGGTTGCCGGGGATGAGTGCCAGCGCTCGCGGGGGATCGGTGGGCGCCTTCAACCCGGGGTCCCACTGCGCGGCATCCAGCGAGAGCTTGGTGGCGACACGCCGGCAGAGTTCCATGAACATCCGTGTGAGTCCGGGATCGCCGAACTGGCTGGCGATGGTCGGGTAGACCGGGATGTCTTCGTCGGCGATATCGAACTTGAGCCGGTTCCTCTTCCACTGCTTGCGCACGTCCCTGAGCGCGTCTTCTGCGCCGCGCTGGTCGTACTTGTTGAGCACGACGAGGTCCGCGTAGTCGAGCATGTCGATCTTCTCGAGCTGGCTGGCCGCGCCGTAGTCGCCGGTCATGACGTACACCGGGAAGTCAACCAGGTCGACAATCTCGGTGTCGCTCTGACCGATACCGGCGGTTTCCACCAGCACCAGGTCGAACCCCAGCGACTGAAGAAAAAGAATTTGGTCGCTCAGCACGGCACTGATCGACAGGTGCCGGCGGCGGGTGGCCATAGAGCGCATGAAAATCCTGGGCGAGCGTAGCGAATTCATGCGAATGCGGTCGCCCAGCAGGGCGCCGCCGGTGCGCCGGCGCGTCGGGTCCACCGCGAGAACGGCCACGCGCATGTTCGGGAAGCTGGCGAGCATCCGGTTGAGAATCTCGTCGGTGACGCTGCTCTTGCCCGCGCCCCCGGTGCCGGTGATGCCCACCACCGGGACCGCGCCCGAGGCGGCACTCCAGCGCTTGCGCAGTGCAGCCAGTTCGGCCTCGCCGTACAGGTCGTTCTCGATGGCGGAGATCGTGCGTGCGACGGCTACCTCGTCATCCAGGCTCTCCGTAGCTTTCGGCACGGGCGTGGCAGGGGCCTTGGGCGCGTGTGTACCAGAGTCCTTCGCTGCGGGCGCAGCGGACGTTGCGGCGGATTGCGCGCCAGGCCCCGAAGCGGTGGAGGCGACCGAGGCGCGCTTCGCCCGGGTGCGATCGATCAGGTCGCCGATCATGGCTTCCAGCCCCATGGACATGCCGTCGTTGGGGTGGTAGATGCGCTCCACACCGTACACCATGAGTTCGTCGATCTCGTCCGGCGTGATGGTGCCGCCACCGCCGCCGAACACGCGGATGTGTCCGGCGCCGTACTCCCGGAGCCGGTCGATCATGTAGCGGAAGTACTCGATGTGCCCACCCTGGTAGGAACTCACGGCGATGCCGTCGGCGTCCTCCTGGATCGCGGCGCGCACGATCTCGTCCACGCCTCGGTTGTGGCCGAGGTGCACCACCTCGACGCCGTGGGACTGGATCAACCGCCGCATGACGTTGATCGCAGCGTCGTGGCCGTCGAAAAGCGAAGCCGCGGTGACGAAGCGCAGCGGCCGGCCGGCATCGACCGCTGCGGTGTCCCTGTGCATCCCGGCTGCGGGTGGGCGTTTCGGTACCGCGATCATTTCGTCCGCAC
>VYEH01000091.1:2539-4650 GCA_009843005.1 Pseudomonadota bacterium
ATCCTGATCTTGCGTGGGCTCAGAGCCGGAGTTGACCGCCGGAAAACCGGTCGAGTCGGCACTAATCCGGCATTACGCTTAGATTCCTGAAATGGGCGACCGTTCCCGGGCCGATCCAGAGTGCGATGGCGCCGCCCTGGCCCGCCAGTCTCAGGTCGTTGACCAGCAGGGTGGGTTGCTCGTTGCCGTGCAGGTAAAGGCGGGCCCTCTCGCCCTCGACCTCGACGCGGTACCGGGTCCACTCGCCGGGCACGAGGTCCGAATACGCTTCGTACATTCCCGGTGTCTCCTCGCGCAGGCGGTGCCACGGGTAGTCGGGGAAGGCGATGTACTGCGTTGAGTGATTGCGTCGGAGCTGGTCCTCGGCGCGGCCGTTGGTCGGGCGGATGTAGAAGGCTTCGAAGGCCTCGCCGCCCGGTTGCACGTGAAAGGCCACGCCGACGAACCCCCGCGCCCCGCCGGCAGCGCCCGGGGCGGGTTCGCCGGAAAGCTCGACTTCGATGGCGCCATCGGTGAACGGCACGTCGATGATGACCAGCTTGTCCTCTTCGTTGTTCCGTTCGTCGGCGGGTTCGGTCACTCTCAGGCCGGGCGATCCCTGGTGGGATGTCCATTCACCCTGGGTCTTGTGAAATTCCAGCGACGCAAGATCGCTCAGGTCGACTTCCTGGGCGGTCGCGCCTGTACACAGGAGAAAGGTGGCTAGCCAGGTCGCTCCCGAAGCGGTGCGTCGCGCGATCCCGTTAGTCGGAAGCCGGGCATCGCGGTCGGCCAAAAGCCGGGCGGCGCCATCAGTCATCGGAAAATTCGCGTGGGTCATTTTGCTGTCTCCTTCGAGTCCCGTACCAAACGGCCCGACCCCGGCGGGAGAGCCGGGCCGCATACCCCGCCGGTATAGCAACGGGGGTCAGTCGAGCCGCTTACCCCGCCGGTACGACAACGGGGATCAGAAGAACCACTGCCCCTGCAGCGCAAGCTGCCGTGGCCGCTTCAACAGGGCGAAGTGCGCCTGGTTGCCCGCCAGCGGGTTGGACGCGTTCCACTCCTTGACGAACACGTTGTTCAGGTTGCGCCCCACCAGCGCGACTCGCCAACGCCCGTCTCCGTCTCCCACGCCGATTCGCCCATCGAGCATCGCGTAGGAATCCTGGTACGTGTTCGGATCCGCGTTGGAGTTGATGACGTACTCGGTGGTGAAGAACACGTCCGCACGCCAGAAGAACTCCAGGTTGTTCTGCAGCGGTCGGTTGTAGTTCAGGCCGATCGTGCCGGAGATGTCCGGGGCGAATTGCAGCGGCGTGCCCGACTGGTCCTGGATGCGGTTGATGCAGCCCTCTGCCTCTGTTTGAAACGGGTAGCAGGCCCCGGTAGTAAATACGTCGAAATTGGCGTCCAGAAAGCTCAGGTAGGCGCTGACGGTGAGAGTCTCGGTCGCGGCCCAGTCGAAGTCCGCCTCCAGGCCCTGGGACAGCGCCGATCCAGCGTTCTGGGTGACGAACGTCAATGCCTCGGCATCGAACGTCGCGACCTGCAGGTTGTCGATTTCGCTGCGAAACAGCGCCAGGTTGAGCCGCGCAGCGCCGTCGGCCAGCGTGGTCTTGGCGCCCAGCTCGTAAGCGACGACGTTTTCGGCATTGATCGGCCGGTCGAGCGCTGGAACGCCCGGAGAGTGGTTGTTGGCCCCGGCCTTGAAGCCTTTCTTGTAGCTGGCGTACAGCATCCTGTTTTCATCGGGGAACCATTCGGCCGTGATGGACGGCTGGAACGCCGATTCGGTGTATTGCTGGTCAAGCACGAACGTCATGCCCGCATTCTGGGGATTGTCCATCCACGGCCGCGTGGCAACGACCATCACCCGCCAGTCCTGCGCGTATGTATTGACCTTGTCGACCTCGGTGTATCGTCCGGCCAGCTTCAGGTTGACGGAATCGCTGGCCTGAAACTGGACCTCGCCGAATGTCGCCCAGGAATCGCCGTCCTCGTCGTTGTTCCTGATGACGAGCATCGCCATGGGGCCATTCGGGAATATGGAGTACCGGGTAAAGTTGACGGTGTTGTTCGAATCCATGTACACGCCCGCGAGGCAGCTCAGGGGGCCGGCGGCATTCGAC
>VYEH01000012.1 GCA_009843005.1 Pseudomonadota bacterium
CCCCCACGCCGCTGGGCGCGCAGGTGATGCCCCCCGCCCGCGCCCGGGCGTCGGCCGCAAGTTGCGCCCAGGTCTCGTAGGGGCTGTCCGAGCGCACGATGATCGCGACCTGGCCGTAGTTGACACGCGCCACCGGCACGAGATCCCGGTTGGTGTCGTAGGCGTCGTTACGGAAGGTGTGCCGGTGAAGCTGGTCCCGGTAATTGTCCGTAAAGAGCAGCGTATAACCGTCGGCGGGCGCCTGTACTGCCTCCAGCGTGCCCTTCTGGCCGGCCTGCCCGGGCACCAGCTTGATGAGCACCGGCTGGCCGAGATAGTCGGTGAGAAATCGGGTAAACACGCGGGCGTTCAGGTCGCTGGAGCCGCCCGCCGCGAAGGGCGTGATCAGGGTGATGGGTTTTTCGGGGTACTGGGCATGGGCGGCAAGGCCATAGAGCCCCGCCGCGATCAGTATGCCGAACCAGCCGAGTCGTACAGATCTCTTCCGCATCGATTACTCACATCGTTCCGAAAGCGCCTTCTCGCTCCAATTGGCGCCGACGATTTTGCAGCCATCACTCGCCCCGTTCCGATAGCGCTGCCTCCCTCGCCAACGCCCTCTCCCGGAATCGCTTCATCCTCATCCCCAGCAGCGTCCCGATCACAGGCGTGGCCAACACCACCGCCGTCATCCCGAGCCTCTCGGTGAACGCGAATTGCAACCAGTCCGAGCCGGCCAGCGCCAGGGTCTGACCGAAACTGTACTCCAGTTCGCGGCCCAGGATAAAACCCATGACCATGGGGGCCACGTCGAACTTCGCCTCCCGTGCGGCAATGCCCACCAGCCCGAACCCGATCAGGGTGACGATATCGAAGGGGTTGCCGCGGGCGAGATAGGTGCCGGCGAAGGCGAGCATGATGGTCATCGGGATCAGCAGCGAGCGCTTGATGGTCACCACGCGGGCGAACAACGGAATCGTCAGGTAGCCGATGATCACGAACAGCAGATTTGCGAACACCATGGCGATCAGGATCGCGAACACGATGTCGCCGCTGGTCTCCAGCAGCGTGGGACCCGGCCGCAGTCCCTGCATCATGAAGGCGCCCAGCAGCAGCGCCGTCACCGCGTCGCCCGGTATGCCCAGCGTCAGCAGCGGCACCATGGTGGGGCCGTTCACCGCGTTGTTGGCAGCCTCCGCACCGGCCACGCCGTCCAGTTCGCCCTTGCCGTAGCGCTCCGGGTGCTTCGAGGCGTTCTTGGCCGCGATGTAGCCCATCATGGCGGCGATGGGCTGGCCCAGCCCGGGCACCAGGCCGATCCCGGTGCCGATGGCGGTGGAGCGGAAGATGGTGCGCAGGCTCCGCTTCAGTTCCGCCCAGCGCAGCCGGTCGCCGACGAAGCGCACCACGCGGGACCCGGCCACATCGCCTTCCCTGACCGCCGCGAAAATCTCCGGCAGCGCGAAGAGCCCGATCAGCATGGGTATCAGGTGGAAGCCGTCGTAGAGTTCCTGGGTGCCGAACGTGTATCGGGGCATTCCCGAGAACGGGTCCGCGCCGATGAAGCCGAACCACACGCCCAGGCAGAGCATGAGCAGTCCCTTGAGCACCGGGCCGGTGGAGGTCACGGCGATGATGACCAGGCTCAGGAACATCACCGCGGCGATCTCCGGCGGGCCGAAGCCCAGCACGATGGCGGCGACGGGGATGATCATCACCAGGGTGAAGATGTCGCTGAAAGTATCCGAGATGGCCGAGGCGAAGAGGCCCATCTCCAGCGCCTTGCGCGGCTGTCCCTTCCTGGTCAGCCCGTGTCCGTCAAAGACCGTGGCAATGGAGGCGCCCGTGCCCGGCATGGAGATCAGGATGGCGGGCACGCTGCCTCCGTAGATGCCGCCCTTGTAGACGCCGATCAGAAACGGGATCCCGATCAGCGGATCGCCCACCAGGAAGGAGATGGGCACCAGCACGGACATGCCCATGGACGTGGTGAAGCCGGGCAGCGAACCCATCAGCATCCCCAGCAGCAGGCCACCGGCGATCCAGACGAAGGTGTCGACCCGCAGCGCGGCGTCCAGACCGGCGAGCAGCGTTTCGATCATTGGACGGTCAGAAAGCAGGCAGAAGGCGCAGCAACGGCGCCAGTGCCCGCTGCACCAGGTCGATTTCGGGCAGCGCCGTGCGCATCACATGGGTCACCGCGATGTAGAAGCCAAGCGGGATGGCCAGACTGATGCCCAGGATCTGCAGAGGCTTGCGGTTGCCGACGAGAATCGACGTGCTCGCCATGAGGATGAACATGGTGATGATGAATCCGAGTGAATTGAGCAGCAGGGCACAAGCCACGGAGATGACCAGGAAGGCAAGCTGCCGGATCGTGGCGGCACGAGAGGCGGCCGCATCGGCGGGACCGGAGGTAACGGCGCATTCCGGGCCGGCGTCGCGGAAGCGGGTTCCCAGGAAGATCGCAGCCACGGCGACCGTTCCGAGCAGGATCAGGTAGGGAAAGACCCGCGGACTCATCGCCAGCAGATCCCGGTCCAGCGGTATCGGCGCATCGACGATGAGCCGGCCGCTGAAAAGCAGTGCGAGCACGGAAAGCACGAGCGCCACGGCGGCGAAACGCACGTCGGCCTGGCTCCCGAGCGCCGGGGCCGCGCCCGGGAGGTGGCGGCCCAGAAGGCGGCGGATCACGCGGCGGCTGAGGCCAGCGCGGCTGCGCTCAGGGGCAGGTCGACCGCCTGGCTGCGCTCCACCGAGAGGTCGGCGGCGATGTAGACGTCCATCACGCGGCGCGCGTCCTCGGCCGAACACATCTCGGGCCGGTCGAAAGCCACCGCCTCGATCCAGTGGACCGTCTCGTTGTGCATGGGGCCCGCGAAGACATGGTCAACCCGCTCGCCGGGCATGGAGGACATGGGCAACTGGATGCCCTTCTGCAGGGTGTTGACGATCACGTCCCGATGGGTGTCGTCGATGACCAGCATCCCCTCGGTGCCGGTGACCTCGATCCAGGTGCCGGAGTAGTTGGGGTAGCCCGGCGGCATGGTCCAGCCGGCGCCGATGGTGAGAACCACGCCGTTGTCCATGCTGATCATGATCCACTGGGCGTCCTCGGAACCGGTGACATTCTGCATGGCCCCGTAGGCGGATTGGGAGTAGACGCGCACCGGACGCGCCGGTTCCATGAGCCAGAGCAGAAAGTCGATATCGTGCGTGGCCTCCATGGCCGCCGGAGACAGCTTGATGCGACCGCTGATCTTGTTGCCGAGCCCCCGGGTGAGGTGCCGGCTCACCACGGCGCAGACCGGATCGCCGATGGTCCCGTCCCCCAGGCTCTGCTTCGCGTAGGCGAACTTGTGGTTGAAGCGCTGCGAGTAGCCGATGGCGAACTTCAGCCCCCTCGCCTGCTGGATGCGGATGAGTTCGTCGGCCTCGTCAAGAGTCAGCGCCAGCGGCTTCTCGAGGAAGACGTGCTTGCCGGCCAGCAGCGCGTCCCGGGCTATCGGGTAGTGCGTGGTCTCGGGCGTCGACGAGATGATGACGGTGTCGATGGAGTCGTTAGCGACGACGTCCTGGTAGTCCGTGGTCGCGGAGGCGGCCTGGGTCTTCGCGGTCACCTCGGCCAACCGCGCCTCGTCGATCTCGGCGATGTGCAACTCGTCCACCAGCGCGCTGGCGGCACAGGTATCGGCTCGTATGCCTCCGCACCAGCCGGTGCCGATGATGCCGACGTTTATTTGTTCCATAGAGTGTCTCCCGCTTCCATAACGTGTTTCTCGCGCGAGGCTAGATTGTCCCATCTCACGATTTGGGCCGTCTCAGGAAGGTGACATTGACTGGCTGAGACAATACCTTGAGCGCGTGTTGAAACTTCTCCATCGGGGAGTCGCCGGGTAAGTCTAGCGGCGGAATTTCTTCCTCAAGTTTCGCCTTGCTCGGCTGATAGCTGTTCTTCACCAGTTCGACCGTTGGGTGATCTTCAGGTGAGATGAAGTCGGGCTGTTTAATTATGGTTGCTCCAATCGATAGTCGGTCACACACCTCGGCGTCATGCCCAGCGCTAAAACGGGGCATCCACCATTGCGGCCAGCTTCAAGCCTGTACAACAGTTTCTGAATTGAAGTCGTGGAGGCACCGAACTTCTTATAGACCTGCGCTTCACCTTCTTCCCCAGATTTGGTGAGAACCTTCCCCAAACTTCGGAAGAAGTCCGTGTCGAGGCTCGCGCCCCTCGTCAACAGAACGCCAACCTCAATTGCTCCTGCCGCATGAAACGCTGAAAATGCATACAGGTCGCGATCGTATGTCTGATCCTTGCTGTTCCATTCAAGATCGAGCGCAACCTTCCCGCTCACAAAGTCGATACGGTGTCCGTCGAGATAACCCGACCTAGTGTATTCCCGCAATATCCTTTCCCCTTTCGGTAGCAATAGCTTGACGTGAAGGTCGGCCGTAATTCGTGTTTCTCGCCAGTCCGGTTGAGTAAAGAGCGTGTCAACGTATTTGGCTATAGGACCCTTACTACCTCCCGGCAGTCGGATCATGGTTGTTGTGATCTCGAAGCTCTCAAGTGCGTGAATGATCTGAGCAAACTGCGCGGGAAAGTTATGCGCTAGCCCGGATTTCTCACCGATAAATGGAATGGGACCTCGATTTGTCGGATA
>VYEH01000245.1 GCA_009843005.1 Pseudomonadota bacterium
CTGAAATCCACCACCTCTACGCGGACTTGGTCATCGGGAGGCGTCCATATAGAACAGCCATGACACACAAGGGTTCAAGGGTATCGATCGGAACAGCGGTCACCGCGATGGCCGCGATTGCAGCCATGGGCGCAGCCCGTGCACAGCACATGCCGTCAGAATTCGTCGTTTCCGGCGAGGCGGCCGCCGCCGCGCTGGACTCCGGCGGGATCAATCTTGACACGGCGAAAGCCATCGGGCGTGTCTGCGCCCGCCTGGCCGAAGAGCGGGGCGTGGCCGTCAGCGTGTACGTGCTCGACAACGACGGCAACCACGTCTACGTGCATCGCATGGACGGGCAGGTCTGGACCAACGTGGCCACCGCCGAGATGAAGGCGCGCACAGCACACGGGCTGCGGGCGCCCAGCAAGTCCCTGATGAACCAGGCCACGCGCAATCAGGCCGTGGAATGGCGCGAGATGGAACTGGGCCTGTTTTCCAACGCGGGCGGCTTGCCCATCATCGTCGACGACCGCATGATCGGCGCCATCGGCGTGGGCGGGTCCGCGCCGCGCCTGGCCGAGGGCTGGAGCGACGAGATCTGCGCTCACGAGGCCATGGCCGAGGTGATCGGCCCGCAGCAGCCACTGTTGGAGGACCTGCCGCGGCAACGTCCGGCAGAGCAGTTGCCGACGGCGCAGTTCCGGGCGGAGGCCCCGCCTGAAGCCACCCTGTCGTCTGAATTCGTGGTCTCCGGTGCGGCTGCGGCGCGCCTCTTCGATGCCAACCAGATTTCCGCCGCCGCCGCCGTCGCGGTGACCGACGGCTGCCGCGCATGGATCGAGGGGCAGGGCGGCACTGCGTCCATTTACGTGATCGACAACACCGGGCTGGCCGTGCACGCCGAGCGCATGGACGGACAGCACTCCCACGCCATGGAGACCGCGCTGCTGAAGGCGGAGACCGCGCTGCGGGGCCGCGGGCCGACATCCAGCCGGGAAGCCGGCGCCCACAACAACCCGGGCGGTTATCCGCGCTCCGTGACCCTGTTCGGGTTCTATTCGGTCGCTGGCGGTGTACCCGTCGTGGTGGACAACCAGATCATCGGTTCGGTGGGCGTTTCGGGCACCGACGGCCATGACGAAGCCTGCGCGGTGGCGGGCCTTGAGGCGGCCTTCGGCGACCGCGCCACGGTTCCTGTCTACTAGTGCTCCATCAACGCGATACGGCGTCAACAGGTTGATGCAGCACTAGAGCCTGGCGCAGGCAGGCCCCGGGAACGTCCACGGCAGTCATCGGAGTCAGGGATGGAAGATCGGCGCAGAACGATGTACGTGATTGCGGGCCCCGCCGTGTTCGCGGCCCTCGTCCTGCTGCCCGTGGGTGGACTGCCCTACGAGATCCGCTGCAGCCTCGGCCTGCTGTTCTGGATGGCGCTGTGGTGGATCACCCGCCCGGTGCACCTGGCCGTCACCGGGTTCCTGCCGCTGGCCACGGTGGCGATTTTCGACTTCGCGCCCATGGACCGGATCCTGCCGGCTTATGCCGCCGAACTGGTCATCCTGCTGCTGTCGGCCAACGTGCTCACCACCTGCTGGACGCGGTGGGGACTGGACCGGCGCATCGCGCTGGGTTCGCTGATCGGGGTCGGCACCAATACCACGCGGCAGATCATGTCCTGGTTCGCCATCGGCATGTTCCTGAGCGCCTTTCTGCCCAACACCATCGTCGCGGCGACCATGATCCCCATCGTGGTGGCCATGCTGCGCTACATCGGCATCGAAGACCTGTGGGAAAGCAACCTGGGCACCGCGCTGGTGATCGCCGTGGCCTGGGGCACCAGCGCCGGCGGCGCCATGACGCCGCTGGCGGGGGCGCCGAACCTGCTGGCCATGGAGTACATCCAGGAGCTCGTGACCGGCGAGGAGTTCCTGTTCGCCACGTGGGTGGTCCGGTTCGTACCCCTCAGCCTCGCCGTGATGCTGGTGACGTTTGTCTATGTCCGGTTCGCGTTCAGGCCCGAGATCAGCGAGGTCGAGGGGACCCGCGAGTTCTTCCTGGGCGAACTGAAATCGCTGGGCACCATGAGCGTGCAGGAGAAGTGGGGGTTCGTGCTGTTCGGGATTGCCGCGCTCCTGGCCTTTTCGCGCCCGCTGTACGCAGCGGTTTTCCCGGCGCTGACGCCCGCGTACGCGTTCCTGAGCTGCGCCATCGTGTGCTTCCTGCTGCGTCCCCGGGGCGAAAACCTGATGACCTGGGAGTACGCCCAGAAGCGGATGATGTGGGGGCTGTTCTATCTGTTCGCCGGCGGAACCGCGCTCGGCCGCGTGCTCGGCGAGACCGGTACCGCCGCCTACATCGCCGACGCCCTGCTGCCCTACGCCAGCGGCGGGGGATTCCTGGCAGTGCTGGTGTTCGCGTTCCTGACGATTCTGCTCACCCAGATCACCAACAACACGGCGGCGGTGGCGATTATCGTGCCCATCACCATCAGCACGTTCCAGAGCCTCGACATGAATCCGCTGCCGTTCGTCTACATCGTCGCCGCCGTGGGCAACTGCGGCTACATGCTGCCGACCTCCGCGGGCGGTCCGGCGGTGGCGGCGGGTTACGGGATCAACCTGAAGACCATGGCGGTCAAGGGGTTCTGGGCCTGCCTGCTGTCGCTGTTTGCCATCGTGATCGTGGGGTACCTGCTGGCGATTTTCTGGCCGACGTTCTCGACCGCGTGAGCGGGTCCCGGCCGCTTTCCGGCCCGACCATGCTCATCCAGGTCAACCTGTCGGCGTGCCATAGCGGCAATCCACTGGCGGCGAACCTGAAGAGCGCATGCAGGCACCGGTTGCTTGTCAGAGTCAGGTTGGTCGCCAGGAGGGTCGCCCCAACGGTGCTTCGCGACACCTTGACCTGATCCCCCGACGTGTAGTGCGGGTTTCGATAGACTTTCTGCAGGGTCATCACCGCGAGCCCCAGCGCCCACAGGCAAAAACGCCTCATTCCCGCTTCGCGCGCCGGAATCAGGCAAGTGAACTCGAGCGCATTTTGCAGGTGCCGGTGGGTGACGCCGATCAGCGAATTCATCCCGGCGCGGAACGCCCCGGTGCGGTGATATTCCTCAAGCCGGTGAAGGCTCGCCCCTTCCCCGGCAAACATGGACCTGGGCAGCCAGCATGTGCCGTCGCGCCGATCCTCCCAGATGTCCTTCAATATGTTCGTCATCTGAAGGCCCTGACCGAAGGAGACGGCCAATCGTTTCATTTCGGGGCGGTTCTTCGCCAGGTCCGGGCAATGGGCGCAGAACAGCTCGGTCAGCATCTCGCCCACTACGCCCGCGACCACGTAACAGTACGCCCCGAGTTCCTTCAGATCGCGAAGCCCCCTCAAGGTCTTGTTGCGCTGGAACTTCGGCATGCCGGAGCACATGACTGTCAGGCAGCGTGTCAGCGCTTCGCGCTCACGCCGCGAGAATCCCCGCATCACCCGTACCACCGTGGCCGTATTGCGCACCAGGTCGCGTTCGTCCGGCAAGACCCCGGCCGACAGCAGGGGCGCCAGTTCCCGGGCGAAAGCCTCGGCCTCCTCCCGGCCTTCGATGACCGCCAGAAAGCGCTCGTGGAACCGGGTTTTCTGCCGGTCGGTGAGGGCCGCGTCGTCCTCGATGGTGTCGGCAATGCGGCACAGAAGATAGGCATTCGTGACCACTTTGGAGAGGCGCTCCGGCAGCACCGGAATCGTCAGGGCGAAGGTGCGCGAGACGCCCGGAAGGATGGAGGCCTGGTAGGCCAGATCGTAGCCGCATATCGCTACGGTTGAACTGGAAGTGACCGTAACGGGCATGATCGGGCGGTTGTCCTGCTCTACTGGCGACTTAAGATTCTTCAATGAACTCTCGCGCATCGGCAATTTTCACCGGGCCGATACCAATTTAGTGGGTTCCGTTCGCCAGCACCAACACCGTTTTCTTTCAGGCTCGATAAGTTTTTCCAATCGGTGTTACTCTTGCGCTCCCGCCAGCCGATAGTGCCGTATCGGCTGGCGGGAGCGCTGGTTCACGGGGTGGAAACTTGAAGACGGCGCCATCGGCATATACCCGCACGTACGCCAGGGCCCGGCGCCACGCCCGGACGCTCGCGGACAACTATATCCGTCACACGACCATCGGCGATCCCCAACTGGATCCGGTCATGGAGGAACTGTCGTCGATGCCGCCGGCGGACCTGCACCGTTTCATCGAGGCCGGCATCGAAGGACAGGACGAAGTTCTGCGCAAGGCGCCGCGGTCTCTGCGAAATTTCTTTGCTGACCTCAAGGAGCCGGAGTGGCTCGACTACGAGTCCTTCAGGCCGGGGATACGCGCATTTCACACCAACGCGGACCTGATGCTGGTGGCCTTTGTCGCCGGCGTGCTGGTGGAAGGGTTTACCACGCTGATCGCCAAGTCGTTCAATCTGACGGGGCGCGTCGCGCACACCAAGCGACGATTGCAGCAGAACAACCGCCAGTTGATGGAGATCTTCTATCCCGGCGGCCTCGAAAGGGACGGTGACGGCTGGAAACTGTCCACCCGCGTTCGGTTCGTGCACTGCCGGATCCGGGCGTTGCTGGCGCGGTCGGAGGTGTGGGATCGGGAAGCCTGGGGAACCCCGATCAGCG
>VYEH01000103.1:0-4129 GCA_009843005.1 Pseudomonadota bacterium
ATCTGGAGGTCGACATCGGCGACGAAGTGGAAGTCGCGCTCGATGCCGTGGAGGACGGCTTCGGCGAGACGCGGTTGTCCAGGGAAAAGGCCAAGCGTACCCGCACCTGGAGTCGTCTCGAAGAAGCTTTCGCGGACGGCAAGATCGTCAAGGGAACCATCAGCGGACGCGTGCGCGGCGGCTTCACCGTGGATCTCGACCTGGTCAGGGCCTTCCTGCCGGGTTCGCTGGTGGATGTGCGCCCGGTGCGCGATCCGGCTTACCTCGAGGGCAACACCCTCGAGTTCAAGGTCATCAAGCTGGACCAGAGGCGCAACAACGTCGTCGTCTCCAGGCGCGCGGTCGTGGAGGAGGAGTACAGCGCGGAACGCGAGGCGCTGCTCAAGAATCTCCAGGAGGGCATTACGCTCAAGGGCGTGGTCAAGAACCTCACCGACTACGGCGCCTTCGTGGACCTGGGCGGCATCGACGGCCTGCTGCACATCACCGACATGGCCTGGAAGCGGGTGAAGCACCCCTCGGAAGTGGTCAACGTCCGCGGATCCCTCGGACGCAAGCAGCTTGGCGCCGAGCCGTGGACCGACCTCTCGCGCCGGCATCCGCAGAACTCGAGAATATTCGGCTGAGTGACCAACATCGCCGACTACGGCTGCTTCGTGGAGATCGAGGAAGGCGTGGAAGGTCTTGTGCACGTCTCGGAGATGGACTGGACCAACAAGAACGTCAGCCCCCACAAGGTTGTCCAGATCGGGGACGAGGTGGAAGTCATGGTGCTGGATATCGACGAGGACCGGCGCCGCATTTCACTGGGCCTGAAACAATGCAAGCCCAACCCGTGGGTGGAGTTCAGTCAGAACTTCCGCAAGGGCGAACGGGTCGAGGGGCAAATCAAGTCGATCACCGATTTCGGTGTATTCATCGGTTTGCCGGGGGGCATAGACGGTCTGGTGCATCTGTCCGATCTTTCATGGGACCTGCCGGGCGACGTGGCCGTGCGCAACTACCGCAAGGGGGAGGAACTTGAGACGACGGTGCTTGCCATCGACCCGGACAGGGAAAGAATCTCGCTGGGCGTGAAGCAGCTGGACAAGGATCCGCTATCCCGGTTCATTGCCGAAAACGCTGCGGGGTCCATCGTCCGCGGCATTGTCCAGGAGGTGGATGCGAGAGGCGCCACGATTACCCTGGCGGACGGGGTCATCGGCAGGCTTCGCGCAACGGAGATATCACGCGACCGGGTGGACGACGCCAGAATGGTGCTGAAGCCGGGCGAGGAGGTGGAGGCCAAGCTCACCGGCGTGGACCGCAGGCACCGAAGCGTGACGCTTTCCGTCAAGGAGAAGGAGGCCAGCGAAGAGGCGCAGGCTATTTACAACTACAAGTCCGAGGCCGGCAAGCCTGCAGCCGGTACCACTCTGGGCGATTTGCTCAAGGAGCAGATGACCTCGGATCAGTAATCGAAATTGGATATTACGCCGGGTATCCGGGATACCCGCCGGAGGTGGTGCAAGGCCATGAAAAAGTCTGAGTTGATCGAATCTGTCGCCAGCAAGCAGAAACATCTGCCCGCGAAGGACGTGGAACTGGCGATCAAGCACCTCCTGGAGCTGATGAGCGAAACCCTTGCCGACGGACAGCGGATCGAGATTCGCGGATTCGGCAGCTTTTCCCTGCACTACCGTCCTCCGCGGACGGGCCGCAATCCGAAGACCGGCGAACCGGTGGCCCTTGCAGGCAAGTACGTGCCCCATTTCAAACCGGGCAAGGATCTGCGGGAGCGCGTCAACGGAGGACGCCATTTGCCTGTGCGCAGTTGATCCGAACTCGCCTGGCCGGCGCCATTTTCCGCAGTGCTGACGCAAATTTCGGGCTGACGATCAGGGGGGCGGCCGCTGTGCGCAAGATCGGGTTGTTTATAGCGTTACTCCTGGTTGTACTGATCGCTGCCGTGTTCGCCTGGAACAATCCGGGCTCGCTTGACGTCGATATCGCCTTTACTCGCTTCGAGAACGTTTCGGTGCCTCTGGCTTTTGCCGTCGCGTTTGCGCTCGGATGGCTGGCCGGGCTGCTTTCGGCGGGAGTGGCGATCCTTCGGATGGCCGGTGAGCGGCGGCGATTGCGCAGGAAGCTCAGGCTGGCGGAGGCAGAGGTGAGCAGCTTGCGCAGTCTCCCGCTGCAGGATGCCGACTGAATCGACATTCCTGTTGGCCGGACTGCTGGTCGTCGCGGCGGCGGTCGGCTGGCTCTTTGCCCGGCTTCCGGACATCCGGCGCGATGAGCCGTCGGAGTCATCGATCGGCGCGGATTATCTTCGCGGCTTGAATCTTGTCCTCAATCGGCAGACGGACGAGGCCCTGGAGCTGTTCGTCCAGATGGCGAGGGTGGACGATGAAACCCTGGAAACGCATTTCGCGCTCGGGCACCTGTTCCGCCGCAGGGGCGAGGTGGACCGTGCGATCCGGGTGCATCAGAACCTGTTGGCCCGGCCCAATCTGAGCGAGACCCAGCGTCACCAGGCGCTGTTTTCCCTGGCAAGCGACTATCTCGGCGCCGGCCTCTTCGATCGGGCCGAGAAACTTTTCGCGGAATTGAGGTCGAGCCCGACGATGGCCGAAGCGGCGCTGCGAAACCTGGTGGACATCTACGAACGGCAGCACGACTGGGAAAGGGCCATCGAAGCCCGCCGCAAGCTCGATTCGCGAACCGGCGAAAAGTCGGTGGAGGTCGCTCACTACCACTGCGAACTCGCCGAGAGTGCGCGTCGGGACGGCGACATGACATCTGCGCGGCAGCATCTGAGGAACTCTCGCCGAACTGCGTCCGGCACCTTGCGGGGCGCCTTGATCCGCGCCGCGATCGCCAGCGAGGAGGGCGAGCACTCGCGGGCGGTGACGCTGTACAGGCAACTGCTGACGGCGGATCGCCGCCTGATGGCGGAAATCCTTCCGCTGCTCGAAGCGGCCTGCCGGGAAACCGGGCGAGACGGGGAGATCGAGCGTTACCTTCAGGGGCTTATCGGCAAGGATGAATCCGTAAAGCGCGACATCGCCTATGCGGCAATCATCAGCGGGCTTGAACAGGCGCCATTGATCCGCGACTGCGTCGAGGAATTTCTTCTGCACAATGACACACTCGCTCCGTTGATCGATGTCGAGCACCTGAAGGCGCTGCCGCCGGACAAACGCCAGGTATCGATACACAGGATTTGCGGCGGCCTGCGGCGCCTGGCCATGTCGGGCTCCCGCTATCGCTGCACCAATTGCGGCTACGGTACGAAACGATTGCTCTGGCGCTGCCCAAGCTGCAAGTCGTGGGAATCGATTCGTCCGTTGCAGGTATTTCAATTTGCAGAAATGGTGGCTTAGGGCCATTTATTGACGGGCTCCAGCCTGCAAATGTTGTCAATCTCACCGGATTGGGAAGCTGCCGTCCGGTTTCCGTGACCCTAGGATTCCCTTGTCTCTGACAAACCGTTGACAAAGGAGAGATTGATGAGAGGAATTTGCAAGAAACTTGCTTGTGTGCTGCTGGTGAGTCTGGCGCCGGGCCTGGTGCTGGCCGGTCCGGTGAATATCAACACGGCCAACGCGGAGACGCTGGCGATGGAACTGACCGGCGTTGGCCCTGCACTGGCGGCGGCCATCGTGGCCGACCGCGAAGCCAATGGCGAATTTTCTTCCCCCGAGGCGCTCGCGCGTGTCAGGGGAATCGGAAATCACGTTCTGGAAGCCAACGCCGGAAACATCCTGGTTTCGACTCCGGAGGAGGAAGAGAGCGGGTAGGTCCCGAATCGCACTCGCGGTCGACTGGCCGGCTGTCTGCGAGACGCCAGTCGCCTTGCCGCCGGTTTCCGAATCGGTGGACGGGCTGGCCGGGTCAGGTCGGGCCGGCCGGTACGGCCGCGCGAATCACCTTCCATTCTCCGGTATGATGCTCCCTCGGATTTGTCAGGGAGGACACCCCGCTGACTTCCATCGTACGCACCGCCGTTTTCCCGGTGGCCGGCCGCGGCAGCCGTTTCCTGCCGGCGACGAAGGCGACGCCCAAGGAAATGTTCCCCATCGTCGACAAACCGCTGCTCCAGTACGCGGTGGAGGAGGCGGTCGCGGCGGGAGCGGAGAAGCTGATC
>VYEH01000103.1:4139-4625 GCA_009843005.1 Pseudomonadota bacterium
TGCCGGCAAGGGAGGAATCGAGGACCACTTCGATGTCGATTCCGAATTGGAACAGGCATTGGAGGAGTCCGGAAAGGCCGAATTGCTGGCCTCGGTGCGCGGCATTCTGCCCCCCTCGGCAAGCTGCATTTTCCTGCGCCAGGGGATACCGCTGGGGTTGGGTCACGCGGTGCTTTGTGCCCGAGCGGCGGTCGGCGACGAGCCGTTCTACGTTCACTTGCCCGACGATCTCATCTACAGCGCCACGCCTTGCCTCGAGCAGATGCGGGAGCACTACGAACGTCATGGTGGCAGCGTGCTGGCGGTGCAGACCGTGCCAGAGGAACGCACTGCCTGCTACGGCATCGTCGCCGTGATGGAGCAGCCATCCGGTGCGCGCAGGATCACGGGAATAGTTGAGAAACCGAAGCCTGCCGACGCTACTTCCAACCTGGCGGTAGTGGGGAGGTATCTGCTGACTCCCGGGATTTTCGACAAGTTGGAGAC
>VYEH01000126.1:0-4220 GCA_009843005.1 Pseudomonadota bacterium
CCGCTGAATCTCGACGCCCAGCTTCTCGCCGAAGCCTGGGACCCGGCGGCCGACCAAGCGGCCGGCGAGGCATGCAAGTCATACGGTGCGCCGGGCCTGATGCGTGGGCCGACGCGCTTGCGAATCTCCTGGCTGGATGCCGATACGCTGCAACTTGACTCCGACTACGGGATGCAGACGCGGCTGTTTCACTTTGACGGCGCATTCTCCGAACAATCGCCCATGGCCGGCACAAACACTTGGCAGGGTGAATCGACTGCCGAGTGGATCATGGCCGGGCAGTCCGGCTTCGGATCGATGAAGACCGTCACCACCGAACTACGGCCCGGGTACCTGCGAAAGAACGGCGTGCCCTACAGCGACAGCACCGTGTATACGGAATTCTGGGACGTCCATGTGCAGGACAACGGCGATCGATACCTTGTGGTGACGAACAAGGTCGAGGACCCGGTCTACCTGCAACTGCCGTGGCTCACGGCCATTCACTTCAAGAAGGAAGACGATCCGGGCAGGTGGGACCCGACACCCTGCGATGCGAGGTTCTGAAAGATGACGAAGAGACTGCCGGCCATCGCATGCGCTCTCCTGGCCGCCGCCCCCGCCTGGACCCAGGTCGAACTCACCGGCGTATACGAGGATCGGCTTTACGAGGACTACATCGAGCGCGGCCCCGGTTCGGACCTGGGCGATTTCACCGGCATGCCGATGACCGACGAGGCCAGGGCCAAGGCGTTGAGCTATACCTCGAACATGCCGATGACCATCGAGCGTCAGTGCCTGTCGCAGGCGCCCTGGGTGGGGTTGTACCGGCCCCGGCAATACCGCATCTGGAGCATAAACGACGAGAATTACGGCAGCGTGATCGCCTGGGTCGTCGGCGGCAACTATCTCCGGGATACGGTCACGATCTGGATGGACGGGCGCGAGCACCCGTCTGAGAACGCCTGGCATCCGTCGGGCGGATTCGCCACGGGCAAGTGGGAGGGCAATACGCTGACGGCGCGCATGACCCATGTCAAGACGACCTGGATCCGGCGCGGCAACGGCATCCCCGCCAGCGATCAGACGACTTTCACGGTGCACCTCACGCGCCACGAGAACCTGCTCACGGTCACCACGATCCAGGAAGATCCGTTCTATCTGTCCGAGCCCCACGTGGTGAGCCGGGTCTGGGAGTACGAACCGAATGCGCGGCAAGGTCCCGAACGGGCGCAGTGCAATACGGCGAACGAGATACCGTACCTGGAGGACTCGGGCCTCGTGCCCCACTACCTTCCCGGGGAAAACCCGGAAGAGGATTTCATGGTCCGTACGTACAACCTCCCCAGGGAGGCCGCCCTGGGTTACGCGCATACGCTGTATCCCGAATATCGCAACACGATCCGGGACAGCTACCAGCCGCCGGCGACCTGCGGACGCTATTGCTGCGGCTGGATCGAGCGGCAGGGCCTGCCCGGAGGTGCGCCGAACCTGACCTGCAACGACGGTGGTTTTGCCGAGCTTGGCCCCCGCGGGCGCCGACTGATCGAGGAAGCATCCGAATGAGAACTATATTCCTGACGGTCGCTGCACTCGCGTTGGGCGCAAAGGCCTGGGGCCATCATTCCTTCGCGGCGGTCTACCTGGAGGACCAGGAGGTCACGATCGAGGGGCGCCTCGTGCAATTCCTGTGGCGTAATCCCCATACGCTGGTCCACGTCATGGTCGAACAGGACGACGGCTCCAACGTACGCTATGTGGTCGAGTGGGGTTCGGCCACCCAACTCGGCGCCACCGGCGTGTCGAGAGAAACGCTGCGGCCCGGCGACCACGTTGTCATCAACGGCAATCCCGGCCGCAACGCGGAGGACAATCGCGTGCGCTTGCTCAACTTCCTCAGACCGTCCGACGGGCTGACCTGGGGCCTTCGTCCGGACGAGGTCTTCGACTAGAACTGCGAGGAAGGTATGACGGTGCCGTCCTCCCGGACGATCTCGGGATAGAACATGCCGTAGGTGCCTTCCGCCCTGGGCGGATGACCGGTGGCGGTAATGATTTCGCCCGGCTTGAAGAATTCCGCCGACCAGCCCATCTTTTGCAGCCGCACGGGCCCGGAAAACTCGATGACCCATTCCTGAGTCTCGCCCTGTTCATCGGTCACATCGACATACAGGAAAGGGTGCGGGTTCACGAACGTCCACTTCGTCACCACGCCGCGGATCACCACGGTCCTAGTCTGGTCGTAGAACGGCGCCGTGGAATGATGTGCGCCGGCCGGGACCGGCAACAACTGGTAACCCGCCGTGGCGGCGATGATCGCCAGAAACACCGAGCGGTTGAGTTTCATGGTGTGCCTGCTCCTTCGGAACACGCCGTTCAGCGAATTCCGTACTTCAGATCTTCCTCGGGTATGTACCTGAGGGGTGCGCGTGCCTGCGCAGGATCGCACGGTATCCAGTCGACCAGGGGCGTGTCGACCGGCTCGAACTGGTAGCTGAAACGAATGAACTCCGTCATCATGAGCGTGTCCTCCACGACGATGTCTACCGTGAGCACGTCGCCCTCCCTCGAGAAGCGTTCAACCGTCCGTTTCGAAGTCGAGGAAGGCGCCATGGGGGATCTGTCATTGATACCCGACGGATTGAAAGCGTACCGGGTGGTCTCGACCACGAGTTCACCGTTCTCGTACCAGCCAGTGGAGAAGCCCTGGATCGAAACGTCATTGGCCGTCGCCTCGCGGTGGCCGTGACCATCCAGCCAAACCGTGCGTCGTACATCGTCCTTCTCGAAACGGTTCAGTACCCGGTCTCCCGGCTGCTCGATGGAAAAATTGTAGGGGTCGCCAAAGATCTGGGGGATCGTCGCCGGGACACAGTCGTACATCGGGTGCAGGAATTCATCGAACGCTTCCTGCATGGCGATACCCCGGGCATTGAGCGGGAACTCCTGCGGCCGACCAAAGCCACGGGGAAACTGCTCCAGCTCGTCGTCGGTCCTTTCGACACGGATTCGCTGCCACACAGCGGCAAGATCCGGAATCTCCGATGCCCCTTCCTGGGCCGATGCACCGCCGGGAAGGGACCCGGGCAGCACCAACGCAATGGCGAATACGACATTGACGCCGGAGACTCCCAGTGGCAAGGCGCGTCTTTCCATATACTCCATTTTCTACCCGAATGGATCAGCAGGCTGCCTATCTAACGATACTATCAGACCTCCCGATCACGGGGGCAACACCGACAATTCCTGGCCGTAGTTTCGAATCGCTCTGAGATCGTCGCCTCCGCCCAACCAACTTGTGCACTGACGTTAATCTCGTTGAGCGGCGTTTTGGGGATAAACTTGGTAAAACCGTCAATCGACCCATGGATGAACCGGTATGAGACTGATTTGCACTCTGACCACGGTCGCGCTCGTTCCCCTCGGGGCGCCTGGCCACCATTCGACCGGCGGATTCTACGATACCGGCACCACGATCGAAATCACGGGAGCCGTTACGGAAGTCTTCTGGCGCAATCCACACGTGGGCCTGACGCTCGAAGTGGTTGACGATGCCGGCGAGACCGAGTTGTGGGAGATCGAGGGCGGCGCCTGGAACACCGTGCAAAGGCGCGGCATCACACCGGAGACCGTCGCGATCGGCGACGAGGTCAGAGTCGCCGGCGCCCCGGGGACCCGGGGCGTGAAGGCCGTCTGGGCATCCCACATACAGATACCGGGCGGCGAGGAGTTCACCCTGTCGGACCGGCCTTATCCGCCCCGCTGGACCGAAGCGTCGCCGGCGCCGGAAATCTCCGCCGGCACGGTAGCGGCTGCCGCGGAAACCGCGAACGGGATATTCCGTGTGTGGAGCCCCAGTCGGGGGTTTGGCGGTGGGTTCCGACCACCCGCACCCACGGTGGAGGCACAGGCGCTGAAGGACCAATGGGATCAGGCCGTGGACGACCCGGGACTGCGCTGCGAGGCGCCGGGCATGCCCAACGCGATCCTCAATCCCTACCCCATTCAGTTCATCGACGAGGGTGACCGCATACGTCTCCTGATCGAGGAGTGGGACGGCAACCGGATGATCTACCTGGATCCCGCCACAACGCCGGCGGACCCGTCCGTCGACCGTCTCGGGCACTCCGTCGGGCGCTGGGAGGGAAACACGCTGGTGGTTGAAATCGACCATGTGTCATGGCCTTACCTGGACGCGCAGGGCACGCCCATGAGCGATGCCGTAACCATGGTCGAACGAT